>JAICEJ010000004.1 GCA_025924215.1 Candidatus Binatia bacterium | reverse complement strand
GCCGGCGCCGTTACATCAGCAACGCATGAGTAACTGAACAAAGATGCAAACCGCGTCTGTCATTTGCTTAGTGGGATCAGCTCACCGTGATCTGCCGCGCTTTGGCATGCTCCATTTTAGGCACGTAAATTTCCAAGATGCCCTCGCGATAAGTCGCCTGGATTCCATCCTGCTGAACTGTTTGAGGCAGATAGAAAGATCGTGAGAACTTCCCGGCAACCCGCTCAACGCTGCGGTATTGGACGCCGCTGACCGGCTCTTCGACCTTGCGCTCGCCACTGACCGTCAACATTCCGTTTTTCACCTCTAAATTGAAATATTCCTTGTTCATCCCGGGAAGTTCGGCGCGCAACAGATACGAATCCTTACTTTCCAAAACGTCTACCGCGGGGTACCAAACCGTTCCAACCGAACTCGCGCTGCTCCGCGCTCGACCCAGAGTCTGATCAAATAGCTGGTTGAATTGAAAGTTGAAATTTTCTAACCCGGCAAACGAGCGCCATATCGTAATTTCCATAAAAATCCTCCTGAACTAGATTCGTGTCCAGCGAAGAAAATTTAAGGTCGGCCGTAGACACTGTCAACTCGCTCTGGCAAACACGAGGCAGGCCGATTCTGAACAGGCTGCCCAAACCATATGGGCATTCAATCCGAACAGGGCAAATCGGATTCGTCGATCTCGACCCAGCTCACACGGCTCGACCAATGCCCATGAGCTGTCGGTTTGGTCACGGGTTCATCATCCAAAGTACCGGCTGGGATGATGACCCGCTGGCGATCGCGTGACGCATGAGGCACGGGACAATTGCAACGGGTACATATTTGCCGGGCGAAGCTCTTTGCCTCAGGCAGGTCATAACGCGCGATCAGCTCCTCTCCCTCAGTCCAACGAAATTGATCGATCGGCACGGCAATGTTGGTGGCTCTCACGCCTCCGGTCGCTTTCCTGCAGCGTGAACAATAA
The DNA here is from genome assembly GCA_025924215.1 of Candidatus Binatia bacterium. Classification (GTDB taxonomy): domain Bacteria; phylum Desulfobacterota; class Binatia; order UBA9968; family UBA9968; genus WHTF01. Next base: position 37,114 of record JAICEJ010000004.1, on the reverse strand, counting down.
CAGTGCGAAAATCTCATGAATGGCGGTGTCACCCGATAGCGCACTGCTTTGCAAAGACAACTTCCATTGAGTTGTTGATCAGACATGCTGCCTCCTTATGATTCTGATGGCCGCTTCTACTACTATTTGGAACTCATAGGCGGCGCAAGGCGGCGCGGCCTACGGACGGCAACGACTTGCGCCGCGTGAAGATCACCCCAGCGGATAACGCACCAAGGCCGCCGTCAATTCCTTTTCGTTAGTCAGGTCGAGCCGCAAGGGGGTTAGGGAGACGTAACCTTGCTCGACGGCCCAGCGATCAGTCCCCTCTTCGGTTTCTTCGACGGGAACGACATTGAACCAGAAGTGTTTGCGTCCAAACGGGTCCTCGCCTGTGGCGATCTTACCATCGTAATGGCGCACCGACTGGCGCGTCCATCGAAGGCCTTTGGGTTTTTCATCGGGAAAATTCACATTGACCAAACAGTAATCCTTGTTCTCGGTTAGAAGAAGCGTCAAAACCTCTTCGAGGGACGGCTTCAAAAGATCGAAGTTCGGCTCGTCGATGGTGACAGTTGAGCTCAAGGCGATGCCGCGCAAACCCAGAAGCGTCGCCTGTTTCGCTGCAGCTAAAGTACCTGAATGCCATATGGAATTGCCCAAATTGCTGCCGAGATTTATCCCCGAAAGCACCACGTCCACTTTTTCCCAGTTGAAGATGCCCAGCGCGACACAGTCGGCCGGCGTGCCGTCAACCCGATAAGCTTCATAATTGCCGATCGGCGTGCGCCTGTACGAAAGCGGCCGCATGGCGGTGATCGAATGTCCGGCAGAAGAACGCTCCACGTCCGGCGCCACTACACGCACTTCGCCAAACTTGGTTGCCACTTCGGCCAAAGCGGCAATTCCCGGACTGTAAATGCCGTCGTCATTGGCAACCAGGATACGCATGAAACCAAGCCTCCTTGTGAGCCGCAACTTACAAACTATCGCCGCAGTGTTAGTATGAGTATTTCACATTTGCGGGCTTCAGCAAGATAAGGAAATTCATGAAAGTTACACTGATTCATAACCCGGATGCCGGCAGCGACGACCTAACATGCGGCGAAGATCCAGCCGAGCTGATTCGTCGCGCCGGCCACCAGCTCGTTTATCAATCGTCCAAGGACAGCGATTGGAAACGCGCGTTGGACCGCCCGGCGGATCTAATCGCGGTCGCCGGTGGCGACGGCATCGTTGGCACAGTTGCCAAGCTCATGATCGGCAGAGGAACGCCGATCGCGGTTTTACCGCTAGGAACAGCCAACAACATCGCCAAGACACTCAACCTCATGGACGTTTCACTGACGCAGTTGATCGACGGATGGAGCGCCGCGACGCGCAAGAAATTCGATACCGGGGTGGCCAATGGTCCGTGGGGTTCGGCGCATTTTGTCGAGGGTCTCGGCATCGGCTTGTTCACCGACATGATGACCCGGCTCGACGCCAGAGGCAATGTCGATTTGGCCCATTTGACAGAGCCTGAGGAAAAAATCACCTCAGTTCTGGAAATGTTGCAAGCCCGGCTGCTGACATGTCCAGAGATAGAACTCCACGTTACAGTCGACGGCCGCGATCTCTCGGGCGAATACATTCTGTTCGAGGTGATGAACATAAAATCCATCGGTCCGAATTTGTTTTTAGCGCCTAATGCCGATCCCGGCGATGGCTTGTTCGATGTGGTGTGTCTGACCCGAGGCGCGCATGATACACTTGATCGCTGTCTCGAGGAGTGCAAGGAAGGCAGCCCAGCGCCGACCGGCTTGCCCGTTCGAAGAGGAAAGCAAATACATATCGAATGGGAAGGGACCCCGATTCACATTGACGATCAAGCATGGCCCGAAAGCAGCGCAAATTATCCGCCCTCGTTAACCGTAATCGATATAACCGTTGAGCCTGAAAGTCTGGAATTTCTGACACCGGCCTGAGGCTTTACTCAGACAGGGCACTTTAGGTAGTGCCACGTGATCGCTGACGATTGCATCAGCCGTCTCGCTACAAAACCTCTCATGAGATTCACGCCTGTCGGAAACTTCACACGGAAAGTGTCAGGCCGCCTGAATCAACCGAACTGCCGCAGCAGAAACAAATAACCGATGCTGAGCTTGAAGTCTCTGAACGATGGACGGGCTTTAGTGAAATCGGACGCTTGTCTGTCCGGGGGGATAGTAGAAATTGAATAGATCATAAGGACGGCGCGGATCCTTGTTCAGGTTTTCAACCCTATGCTGGGGCAAATAAATTGGCATGCTCTCAGCTCGCACATCTATGGGTTCCTGGTCTCGATCTCTGCATAAGCGCGCTATAGCCATGATGATGGCAGCCGAAAAAAGTAGTGATTTCATCGTGACTCTCTTTCTATGAATGCCGTACCGTGACCGAGTTAAGGCCGTATTCTATGTCGCGTAGGACATGCGGGCAGTGCTGCTTCGCGGCTTGATAGAGGTCCAACGCTTCCCCTTGACTGCACTCAATGACAACACACATTGAGAAGGGCCTTTCATCGGCCCAACGGTCAAGCTCCGGAGAACGGCGGAGAACACTATAGGCGGAATGCTGAGGTGAGATGTCGTGCAAGAGTTTTTCGTAGTCGGATCGCGCTAGCCCAATGATGACTTCCAGGTGTTTAGAACTCAGGATCACTGAGGGTGCAGGAGAGAGCAATTAGCGAGCCAACTTGTGAGTTTCGAGATTGTCAATAACATTACCGATAGGGTGAAGAACGCAGACATGGATAGTGCAGACCTGGACGAAGCCCGACACGCTGTGCAACACAAATGCGCAGAATCGCGACCTCGCTAGCAAACCCGGCAGGAATTTTCAGAAGTATTCATTGTTTTTTTGCAGCGAATCCTCCCGCCCGTCATCACCGCTCATTTTAGAGGTCTCGACATGTACCAGGTGGTCGTACCGATGACCACTTCCTCATGCTTAACCACGAAGCCGAATTTTTTGTAGAACAAGACATTTTCAACTCGATCGGTTTCAAGATAACCCATCGACCTTTCCTGCTCGAGTTCCGCGATATAAAGATCCATTAACGCGGTGCCGATTCCCTGTCGCTGTCTTCCCGGAGCTACACCGATGGGGCCGAGATGAACGTGCGGCTCCTGAGGATCAAGGTGGCACCATCGAGCAAACCATTGAATGAATTTCGGCACAGCTTCGCCCATAGACTTCAACAGTGTTGCGGCTGCATTAGGAATCTCCTCCGGCGCCGGCAGACAGTAAGGCCAGGCGCGGAAATGAATATAGCCGCAGAGCGCGCCATCGTGTAACGCGACGAAGGCTTGGCCGAAAAACATGTTGCGCAGGGCGAGTCGAAAGAACCGCCGATTCTGATCGATGCGACCGTTGCCGAATGCGGACAAGTGCAACGGACTGGAAACGAACGCGTCGGCAAGCACCGACACGCATTCATCCACATCAGCCGAAGAGTATTTCCTCAATACAAGGTTCATGGGCGCGAAGACGCTGCCGAAAGTCTACTACGAGCTTTATCTCGGAGAAAACATTATTGCTCCGAAATTCTCTCTGTCGCGCGGTTGTCTTCGAACGCGCCCTCTGCTCTGTTAGAATCATGGGCGCGATTTGACATTATTCCGCGGTTATCGCAAAGATAAGCGCAGATTCGCACTGGAGGGAGCACACCGTGAAGATTCTACGATATGACGACGATAGGATCGGGGTTATCAAGAACAACGATCGGGTTGTCGACGTCAGCGATGCCATCAGCGCGCGCAAGGCCAAGGGGCCGCAACGAGTAATGGAAGAGATCATCGAAGGCTGGCGCAAATACCGCCGCCGCTTTGAAAAGATTGTGAACGAGCAGGAAGGCGTGCCATTGAGCAGTGTCCAAATTCGCGCCCCTCTCCCACGTCCGAGCAAGTGCATCGCGGCTTTTAGTAACTATATCGATCGTCCGGAGCGCACCGCCGATAATTTCCCCAACGAATATTTCTACAAATCCCCCGACCTCGTCGGCCCCGACGGCGCAGTGGAATTAACCGACATCCCCGCCGCGGTAGTTTATCAACCCGAAGCCGAGCTCGCTTTCGTCATCGGCAAGCCCGCTAGAAATGTTTCGGAGTCCAAAGCATTAGATTACGTTTTCGGCTATGTGCCTTTCTTCGATATCTCGACGCGGGGCATGGTGCGTCGCACGCAGTTTGTTCCCAAGGGGCAGGACACGCATGGATGTGTCGGGCCGTGGATCATCACCAAGGACGAGATCCCCGATCCGCACAATCTTAATGTAAAATCGTGGACCAACGGCGAGCCGCGACAAAACTATAATACCAGCGCGATGGCGCACAAGATCCCCAATCAGATTGCCTGGCTTTCCCGATTCGTAAAACTCAATCCGGGAGACATCGTCGCCACTGGCACTTTTCATGAAGGCTTGAAGCCGGTGAATTCCGGCGACACTATCGAGATCGAATTTGCCAACATGGGCCGGGCGAAGTTTCAGGTCAAAGGCAACAGCCCGCGCAAGGATGCGGACTGGTTGCCGGGGAAAAACCAACCGCAGCCTCCTCCTGGCGGCGGCATGCACAAGGTTTAAAACCGTCGGCCTAACGGAGCACTGGAGTAGTGGTTATCCGAACACAATTCGGCCAACACTCCAATCTTTACGCACCATCTTTCATCCTCATCAATCCTACATGCCACGGCATGACTAGCTTGTAGAGCAGATTGAAGAGTTGATTGAGCGTGTAACCGAGAATCGCCAAGGTAAGCATCCCCGCATACATCTGCGCTACTCTAAATCGACGCTGTGAATCGAGAATAAAGTAGCCGATCCCGTCGGTGCTTCCGACCATCTCAGAGATGACCACCAGGATCAGGGTGATCGGCAGGCTGACCTTCAATCCCGTAACAATCTGCGGCGAGGCTGCCGGCAGAATAACATTCCAGATGATCCTCCACTGTGATAATCCAAACGTACGGGCCGTGTTCAACAGCACCCGATCGACATTACGCGCGCCGTCCAGAGTATTGAGCAGAATCGGCCAGGCGCAGGAAAAGAAGATGACAAAAATCTTCATCTCGTCTTCCAAGCCGAAGAACAGCATCGCGACCGGAATCATCACAGGCGGCGGCACAGGCCGGAGCATCTCGACGATGACTTCAAAGAGGCGATAAACAGTCTGCGAGAGACCCATCAGAATTCCCAGGGGGATAAACACCAGAGCAGCCATAACATACCCTGCCGCCGCTCGTTTCATGCTGGCCGCGACTTGTAGCGGAATCTGACCCGACCAGACTAAATCGGAGAAAACTCGGAAAATCCTGCTCAGCGGCGGCACGATCAAGGGATTGATCAATCCGCCTTGCGCAAGCAATTCCCAAACGATCAGTAGGCCGAGAAAGAACAGTAAGCCGTTAACTTTGGATTCGCGCATCTGTCAGAGAGCCTCTCGAGCAAGCATGCCGCGGCGCCAATTCATCGCCCAGCCTTCGCCAAGGACAAACAATCGGTTGAGCAGATATCCCAGGGCTGAAACTAGAATCACACCAGCGTACATGTTGCCGCTATTCATGGAGCGCTCTTCGTCAAGGATGAAAAACCCCAGCCCTTTGCTGCCGGCAATCATCTCGGCAGTAGTGACCAAGATCAAGGCAATCGACAGACTGATACGCAGACCGGTGATGATGTAGGGCGCTGCCCCCGGCAGGACGACCAGCCAAAGAATTTTTCGCCGATTAAGACCAAAGGTTCTGCCGGTATCGATCAACGTCCGTTCAAGGTGCCGGACGCCATCGATGGTATTGATCAGAATTGGCCAGAGGCTGGCGTAAACCGTGACCGCAATAATCATCGCGTCGCTAATGCCGAGCAATAAAACCGCCACGGGAATGATCGCCACGGAAGGCATGGGGCGCAAGAACTCGATCACCGCCTCAAACAGGTTGTGCGCCAAACGAAAATATCCCAGGACCGTTCCCAGGATTACCGCTATCGAAGCGGCAAGCAAATAACTCTGAAGAAAGCGGCTGAGCGTGATCATCAGATGACTGACAATCCGGCCCGAGAGAATTAGCTCGCCCAAGCTGCTAAAAATTCGGCTCACGGGGGGAAGGTAGGGTTGCAGCGCCGGATTGTTGCGGGAGCCGAATTCCCAGATGAGCAAAACGAGAGCAAAAGCGATCCACCCCGGCCAATTAAAGGCTCTGCCAACTTTCACGACAGCGCGCTTTCGTTGTGGATACGTTGGTAAATACGATTTCTGATTTCCATAAAGCCCGGTTGTGCCCGGGTTAACATTTGATTGCGCGGCCTGGAAAAATTTATTGGCAGTTCCTCGATAATCCGCGATGGCCGTTGGCTGAGCAACAAAATTCGGTCCGAAAGGTAGATGGCCTCTTCGATGTCATGCGTGATAAACAAAATTGTCGTGCCCAACTCCTCCCAAAGCTTTAAAAGCGTATCCTCCAACTCCAGACGTGTTAGCGCGTCAAGAGAGCCAAAGGGCTCGTCCATCAGCAAAACTTCGGGCTCGTAAGCAAGCGCGCGGGCAATGGCGACCCGCTGCTGCATTCCGCCCGAAAGCTCCCAGGGATAATGATTCTCGAAACCTTTGAGGCCGACAAGATCGATCAGCGAACGAGCTTTGCCGTCGCCTTCGCGGGAATGATTTCCCCGCGCCTCTAAACCGAAGCGAACGTTTCCAAGGACGGATCGCCACGCGAACAGAGATTTATTAAAGTCCTGGAAAACCAAGACCAGGTTCGGAGGTGGCCCACTCACCTCTTTTCCGTGAATAACAACTTGCCCGGCGCTGGGAGCGATCAGTCCCGCAATCGACATCAACAAAGTGGTTTTACCGCAACCTGAGGGCCCGACGAAGCTGACAAATTCGCCCGTCTCGACCTTGCATGAGATCTCTCCGATAGCCAGGGTGGTCTCACCGCCCATCTGCCGATAGGTCTTGGCAAGGTTCTGGATCTCTAGAAGAGGCATGAAAGCGAGTGACAGCTAACCATCAAGCTGATAGCAGAATGCCGAATAAACAATCACCGGTAAACCGACCACGCCATCGAAATGTTCGGCCTTCGGTAAACGTCAATTCTTCATAGCGATGCGATGGCAAGTTCCCTTCCCGACACTTATCCGGTAACCGGGAAACTGTCACGGCGGCCGGGCCGTTTCCCTGCGTATCTTCTAACCTTTAGGCGCCACATCGCTGATGACTTCCCGTGCTTTGATGGCGCGGGAGATCATTTTATATTTGTGGGTCAGATCGATAGTCGACTGGAGATCTTTTTCCGATAATGTTTTGTCGAAAATGGGCAAGCCGATCTTGTCGGCGAGACCGGGATTCAATCCGGCCCATTTTATCATCGCAGCGCGGCTGGCTTCGGGATCGGCCTCAATGGCCTCGGCGCCCCGAGCGATAGCTCGAATGAAAGACTGAGTCATTGGCTTGTTTTTCTGTATCCACTTCTCGGAAGCGAACCAGCCGGCGATGTGAAACCGCGCGAGCACGTCGCCCCAGGGATGGGCGAGAACTCGGGCCGTGCCCTTTTCCATGGCGGCGGTGGCAAACGGCTCATGAACGCTGACGGCGTCGAGCTTGCCGCCATTCAATGCCACTTCCATTTGCGGAAACGGCACCTCGACGAATTTAACCTTATTCGAAGCGCCGCCGTTCTTGTCGATCCAAGCCATTGCCATCAGATGAACGATATTGTTAAGCGTATTGACGGCGACGGTTTTCCCCTCCAGATCTTTCGCGCTTTTAATCGGCGACGCTTTAGTCACAAGAATGGCATGACTCTCGTTTTTGCCGCGGCCGTTGCTCGCCCCAGGCGCCACAAGCTTGAAATCGAATCCCTCCACATAAGCTTGATAAAGCGAAATGACGTTGGTCCAGCCGATCTGCAAATCGCCGGAGGTAACTCCTTGCACGATCACCGCACCGCCTGCCATGGGCACCGTCTCGAGCTCCAACCCTTCTGACTTGAAAAATCCTTTCTCGATCGCCATGAACATCGTCGCGACATCGACGATTTTCATGTAACCGAGCTTGCCTTTAGTCTGCGCCCAGCTGAAATTGCCGAGCCAGGGCGCTGCCGCCACGCCGATAACGATTTTGCTAAGAAAATGTCGCCGACTAATAATCATTAAAGTCCTCCTGAACGCTAGACTGAATCGTCGTTTTTACCAAGAAGAACACGAAGGTCAGGAAGATCTTTTAGTTTCATTCTGCACGTTAAGAGACATGACCCTTTCCTTCGTGCTCTTCGTGACCTTCGTGGTTTTGTTAGACTCGCACTAGATTCCGCCGCCCGGATTTATCACAAAAGGATGAATGTGACGAACTATTTTCCGCTTCAACGAACGCAATTACATAATCCGAAATGATCCCATCCTGCAACAGCAGATTGACTTTGATCCAGGCCTGCCCAATGATGTGCTTTTCACTGAATGGCGGCAGCTGTGCCAGAGCAGGAGCAAACACCTTGGGAAATTTGGATAAAAGATTTCTTCCTCACCTGGATAAACCGATTTAGCTTTTTTCTCGCGCATCATCTCACTCGCCCGATCCTGCCGCTATATCTTGTTAGCTTCGGCGCTTCTTCCACAGTGATCGGTGCTGTCATGGCGGTCTTCACCATCACAGCTACCGCTACGCGAATTCCGGTGGGACTGCTCATCGACAGAATCGGCAGGAAGCCATTTCTCATCGCCGGCGTTGCCCTCTTCGCCGTTGGCAACTTCGGCTACCTATGGGCCCCAGGCATTCTACTGATGCTGCCGTTTCGCATGCTTCACGGTGTTGGCTGGTCCGGCTGCACGACTGCCGTGGCGACATTGGCAGCCGATATTGCGCCGCAGAAGCGGCGCGGCGAGTTGATCGGTTATGCCGCCATGGCAAGCAGCCTGGGCGGCGCCATCGGCCCGGTGGCGGGGTTCGCGTTGTTGCAACGCTTCGACTTCTCCGGAGTGTTTTTCGGTGCGGCCGCGTTGTTGTTTGTCAGCCTCATTCTGGCTGCGTTCGTTAAGGAGCCGGAGCACGGCCCGCGAAACAATCACCGCCAAAGATGGATCGACCTGCTGGTGATTCCCGAGACCCTACTGCCCGCGGTAGCCGTCGCCTTTCTATCGTTCGGCCACGGCGGCATCCTCACCTTTCTACCTATTCATGCACTGAAACTCGGCCTTGAAAATCCCGGACTTTGGTTCGGCCTCTATGCACTTTGCCTGCTATTGAGCCGGCCAGTGGCCGGACCGCTTTCAGACCGAATCAGCCGGCGCGCCGTCATTATTCCCGGATTGATTCTAAACCTGCTCGGCATCGGCATTCTGGCGCTGGCCTCTTCACCTGCATGGCTCATGGCGGCGGCAGTGGTCGGCGGCTTCGGCACCGGCGCAGCCCAGCCGGCACTCATGACGGTGGCGGTGGATCAAACATCGCCGCAGCGCCGCGGTCAATCCATGGCGCAATATCAGTGCTTCTACGATCTCGGCATTGGCCTAGGCTCGTTGACACTGGGAGCGTTTCTCGATTTAGTCGATCAGAATTTTTCCCTCATGTATGCGGCGACCGCCGTCGTGGCGCTCATCGGGTTATGGATTTACTGGAAGCGGAGTTGATCTTTTTATGTTGATCGATGCTCATGTTCATTTGGACAAATACGGCGATTTACTTGGCGATGCCTTGAGAGAAATCGAACGGGAAAATATTTTTACCATCGCCACGGCGATGGATGTTCCTTCCTATCAGGATCTTCTGGAAATCGCGCGACGCTCAGCGCTGGTGCTGCCCACGTTCGGAATTCATCCTCGACGCGCTCCGCAATATGTCGATCGGCTGCGCGAGCTCGGCCATTATATCGAGATGAGTCCCGCCATCGGCGAAATTGGTTTGGACTTCCACTGGGTCAAGAATAGCTCCGAGTATCCGGCTCAATTGAAAATCCTGGAATATTTTTTCGCAGCCGCCCGCGAACAGAAAAAAATCGTCAACCTGCATACCAAAGGCGGTGAGAAACCTATTCTCGAGCTGTTGGAGCGTTACGACATAGCGCGGCCGATTATTCATTGGTACTCCGGCCCTCTGGATATCCTCCGAGCCCTGGTCCAATTCGGCGCTTACTTTACTGTCGGCGTCGAGGTCCTCTATTCAGAGACTATTCAGACAATCGCGCGGGAGATTCCCGACCGTTTGCTTCTCACCGAAACCGATAATCCGGGCGGTTTAAAGTGGCTGAAAGGCACAGTCGGTATGCCGTCGGAGATTAAGAAAGTGATCGACCAGATGGCTCGGATCAGAGCCTCTACGCCGGAATCAATCTCTCGGATGATTCAGGCAAACTTCCTCAAATTGATCGAAGCCGATCCGTGGCTGCGGCAAGTACGCACCTTGCTCTCCCAGCCATAACATACTCAAAAGTCGGAAATGGTGTAAAACACCCGCGTTTAGGAGGATAGAGAATGTTTGGAATCTCGTTCGAAGCCTATCTGCCGAAGCTGATCGACTTCAGCATCAATTTCGCGCAGTCGTTATTTCGTGTTCTCTTGATCGTCGTAGTGGCGTTGCTCGCGATCAAGTTTCTCCGCCTAGGGCTTGTTCGGTTGGAAGTGATCCTTGTGCGGGCGCGCGAGGCCTCGGATTCGGTGCCGGGAGCGGCGGCGATGCGCATCAGGACCTTGATGAGCGTGCTCTGGACGATCGTCGCGGGTCTCGTCTGGTTCACGGCGGTTTTGACAATCCTCGGGCAAGTGGGGGTGAACGTCACGCCGATTCTCGCCAGCGCTGGCGTGGTCGGACTTGCGGTGGGATTCGGGGCGCAAAATCTGGTGAAGGATTTTGTCAGCGGGTTCTTTTTGATCCTGGAAAATCAGATCCGCGTCGGCGATGTCGCGATCATCAACGGAACCGGTGGTCTGGTAGAGGCCATCACCTTCCGCACCATTGTGCTGCGCGACCAGGCCGCCGTAGTTCACGTCTTTCCAAACGGCTCGATCAACACGCTGTCCAACATGACCAAAGACTGGTCGGCGTACGTCATCGATGTCGGCGTCGCTTATAGGGAGGATACCGATCGCGTGGTCGAAGTGATGCGTCGAGTCGCCGGCGAGTTGCAGTCCGATCCGCAATACGGTTCGGCGATGCTCGAGCCGATTGAGATCATAGGCGTGGATGCGTTCACAGATTCAGCGGTCATCATCAAGGCGCGGCTAAAGACACTGCCGATAAGGCAGTGGATGGTCGGTCGCGAGTACCGCCGCCGGCTGAAAAAAGCCTTCGAAGCCGAAAACATCGAATTTCCATTTCCACAGAGAACGGTCCTCGTAGGTGAGGCCAAAGCACCGTTGCCCCCCGCCGCCAAACCGTCGGAAGGGAATTAGAACGTCGGCAAATCAAGATTCAATGATGATGCTGGCGAGCCTTCCCATTTTGGACAAAGCGTGTAAATTGGACTGATTATTTTTCCCGGATCCGGGATCTTGGAGCTCGCGCAACACATTGACTGACAATCATCACTCTTTTACCCGCGCTGAAATTGGCCCGGTGATTGTCGTCAGTCTGATATCCGCATTGCGTTTACTCGGCATCTTTCTGATCCTCCCTGTGTTCAGCGTCTATGCTGTTCATTATCCGGAAGCCAGCCTTGCCATGGCCGGCGTTGCCTTCGGCGCCTACGCTCTGACTCAGAGTATCTTGCAAATCCCGCTGGGATGGGCCAGCGATCGCTGGGGACGCAAGCCAATATTGCTCATCGGCCTGGCGCTGTTCGGAGTGGGCAGCATCGGTTGTGGCTTGGCGCAGAATATTTTCCAGCTCATCATCGCGCGAGTGATTCAAGGCACCGGCGCCATTGGCTCGGTAGCGCTGGCAGCGCTCGCTGATCTTACAAGGCCGGCGGTTCGCACGCAGGCATTTACCGTCACCGGAATTGCCATTGGCTCTGCCTTCATGATCGGCATATTGGGCGGACCGCTGTTGGCGGCAAGCATCGGTCTCAGCGGCTTGTTCTATATTTTGGCGGCGCTCGCTTTTTCGGCAATGGTCCTAGCGGCGATCTCCTTTCCTAAAAAAAATAGATCCGTCGACAAACAGCCAGCGATGGATTTTAAACCGATCCTGATGCACGGCGAGCTGCGGCCGATTTTTATCGCCGCCTTTGTTCTTTCTTTCACCCTAAACCTTTTCTTTTTCACTTATCCGCTGAGCTGGGCGGACATAGGACTCGATCGCGCCGAGCTTTGGAAAGTATATCTGATTATCTTTTTACCGAGCGCGTTATTGGTGTTCCCTTATATGCGCCGCGCCGAAAGACTGGGCCGTTTTCGCATGCCAATCATGATCGGCTGGCTAACCGCTATGACAGGCTATGCCGTGTATTTGATCGGCGGTCAGTCGGATTTGCTATTGTATGTCAGCGGCGCGGCTTTCTTTTTCGGTTACAGCTTGTTCCAACCACTGTTGCCGACATTTCTGACCAAGCGAATTCCCCAGGCGGGCCGCGGCACAGCCACCGGTGTTTATACCTTCTTTAGCTTCATCGGCTCATCGCTCGGCGGCATGCTCGGCGGGGTACTGATCCATATCTATCCCTCGCTGCCGGAATTTCTCGGTGTGATGCTCTTGGTGCTGTGGTATTTCTCCGGCCTACCCACAGCGCCGGAGAATGCTTCCTAATAAAGCCGCCCTCATCGATTTAGATCGTCAATTACCTGTCTCGGTGATCCGCGTTGCCCCAGATCGTGCCGTTGGTATAAATAGTGGAGAATGCAAAATGCTAGTTAGATGCCGTGCCATGCTATGACAGCTCGTCCTCAAATCCTTTTCCTGCTGGCAATTATTGCGATTTTTGCCGGCTGCAATAAATCCTATGACGAAAAAATCGGCGGCGTGGAGATACCGATACCGCGCGAGATGAAGAAATCCGATGGAGCGAGGGTTGAAGTTGCTCTGCTCGGGTTTGGTGGCGGTCAAAGTTCATTTCGCGGTCAGCTGGAACCCGAGAAGGTGATTGAGTTTTATGAAAAGGAGATGCCGTTACGCGGTTGGCAGCCCAACGCCGGCGTCATATCCAAAGGGGGCATGCTGACCTACGCCAAAGACAACAGAACCGTCATCATTATGGTCGGCGGCAACAACGACGCTGCCGCTATGACAGTCACTGTTGGCGGAACGGGTCGTTGAGTTCTTGGAACGAGGCACAGCTGCACCAGATCAATGAAATCGGCAATTAGAATTATCTAGCGCAACAGATTAAAAAGGACTAGCAGCGGGCGATCCCTAACCGTTGTCCTAAACATGGTGGCGCGCGGTACTGCCTATCTACAGATTCTGCATCCAGAAACTTTGATAGCCACGGCAGCAACGTTCAGCAGGCTGCTCAAAACACTCAGAGGCAAGGCAGCCGAAGTTCGATGAGTTGAGGCGTACTCTTCAATACGTTGAAGCGATTCGGGCGAAGCGCAACGAAGCATATGAGGAGTTTCAGCAGCCTGCCAGAGGCACGATCACTAACGCCTGGTTGGAAAAGCAGGCGGGACGATGTCCTCAGTGCTCCTGCCGTTCCAGTCACGAGTTACCCAGCCGTCCCACGCGCGCTGCGCGCCTGCGTTTGCTTGAGCAAATAGCTCATCTTCATCGATGCGCGTCGACCGGCCATTGTCAATGACGATTTCACCATCGACAATCACCGTTTCAACATCGGCGCCGCTGCCGTACTCGACTAACGCGTTGATCGGATCACGCCATGGCCCGTATCGGGTGGTGCGCAGATTGATAATTACCACGTCGGCTTTGGCGCCGGCAGCAAGCCGGCCCAGATCTTTGCGGCCCAGAGCATCGGCGCCGCCAATCGTCGCTGCGTTGAAACAATCGGCCGGTCGCGCGCCGGAAGCGTCGCGGTCGACCAGGCGCGAAATCAACGAGGCGTAACGCATCTCGGCGATTATATCGAGCGGATAGGTATCGGTGCCAAGACCGATCCTGACGCCGGCGGCCAGGTACTGATCGAAGGATTCCATCGCAAAAGCCATTTTGGCGCATTTGTGCGGGCAATGGCCGACGGTTGCGCCGGACTCCGCGATCAGTTTCAATTCGTCGCCGCGCGGGTAATCGATGCGCGAATGGCCGCCAGTGATCGCCATGTGGCCGAGGGTCGTTCGCGGCCCGAGAATTCCTGTCCCGGCGAGATATTCCACCACGGGCTTTCGGTAGGTATTCAGAATGTGCAGAAACTCGCGCGCGTTGCCACCGGCATGAAGGTGAATCGGGACATCGAGCTCTTTCGCGGCCGCGGCAGTTTCCTTGAGCAGCGCGGGCTCGCAGGTTTCGGCTTGCGCAGGATTTAATATTCCTTGAATCCTGCCGTTATGGGCGCCGTGGTATTGCTTGATAAAAGCAACGGCTCTTTCGAGTCCGGGACGCCCCTTATCTTCACGGTCCTCATAGTAAAGACGGCCTTGCGCATCGGTAAAGATATCGCTGCTGCGGTACGGCGGGCTGAAAAAAACCCGTCCTCCCTGTTGGCCGACGATGGCGACGTACTCGTCCAAAGCGCCGGGCCCACCGCCAGGATCGAGGACAGTGGTCGCGCCATTCTTCAAGGCGCTAAACAGCGCGTATTTCCGGCCGATTGCCACTGCTGGCGCGGGCGGCGGAGTAATTTTTTCCTTCAAAGGAGCGCCGAAGACAAACCAATTGGCGGTTAGATAATCCTTCCTGGTCACATCGGCGAGCAAATAATCGCCGACGTTCAACTGCGAATGAACGTGAAGGTTGACGAACCCTGGAGAAACAATCTTCCCGGAGGCGTCGATCACTTTGTCGACGGCTTGAGACTTATCCTTCCCCACGGAGCGAATCGTATCGTTCTCTATGAGTACTGAACCGTCCGGAATGATTTCATGGCCGGTGCCGGACCAACCCACGACGACACCGCCATCGATGCGTATTTTCATTACTCGATCCTTATATTGGGATTATTCCCGACGCCGCAGTTAAAGTGAGACCGGCGTTCAAGGGGCGAGACCTCCGGACCGAAGGCAATGTGTCTGTGGCTCATAGATGCGTACACATGCCGTGCTGGAGCAGCCGTCTGTCGAGGATGTCAGCTGTTTGGCCATGGACTGGAGATGGCATTGAAATTCTTCGCTTCTGTGCTTTCGCTCCTCCAGTCTCGCCCCTTGAACCGCGCATGCTAAATCTCTGCTGCGCAAGCCGGAGCGAATCTAGCCTGGCAGGCTCGGCGTGTCGTCCTGTTTACCGTGGAGCGCGTACCAATAAATATCGTTCATATAACGCCAGCGCCGGATGGTCGCCTCTTCCACCATCTGGATTGCCAGATCCTGGAGCTCAGGCGTGTTGCAATATTTTTCGACGATGGCAAATCCTTTGGAGCCATGGATCTCGTCGGCGTAGATATGCTCTTCAAAAAATCGGATCTCCCGCGCATGCGGCGCAAAACCGTAATGTTTGTGCAGAGCGGGAACGATCTTTTTGCAGATATCTAAAAACTGAGACTCAAGGCCGATGAACATCCCGGCCAGCGCGGCCTGCCAACGCCTTTGATAGACCATGCGCCAGCCCCAATTCTGCAAACCCTCAGTGGCGGCAAGAACGATCGAGCTTTCCACGCTGTCGCGATTCACGCCGCTAGCTGCGACGTAATCCTTGAGCATGTCCAAATGACGATCGTCGGGATTCTCTTCGTCCCCGAGGTTTTCGAATAAATAATTTTTTACATCGCGCTCGCGAATCTGCGAGCCCTGATACGCAAGCCAGTTCAAAAACTCGCCGACAAAATGATAGTGTTGCGTGCAGTAAAAGGCGGTTTGCTCCCGGGTCAGCTTGCCCTGCGCCCATAGCTCGAAAAACGGATGATTTTTGCTGTGCTTGCGATCGCGGGTGGCGACCAATCGATCATGAAAGCTGCTGCTCATATAATCCTCGCAAGGTTTAGTCTACGACTTATCGAAAGCACCGCTTTTTTCTAGCTCATCGATATAACGACTATCCATCATCTCCTCAGCTTTAACTTTCTTGGCGCGCCCATCGGTCTTGGCAATGTCGTCCAGAATCGCCTGATACGGCTCGGCGCGGAGAGATAGCCGCGGTTCGAGCGCCTTTATCTCGCCATTATAGGCAGCGTCCAAAATCTTTCGGTCGGTGAGCCGGAGCTGTTTGCCAAGAACCTTATAGACGAACTCTCTGTCGTTGTGGAGAATCCTGGACGCCTCCGCCATCGCGCGCATGAATTGACCAACTACCGCGGAACGCTTGGCAATGACAGCACGACGAGTCACGAAAACGGTTGCCGCATAGGGAATTTTCAGATCGGGTCCGAAGATGACGAAGTTGTAACCCATGGCGGTCGCTTGGGTGTCAGTGGGCGCGGTCAAGGCCGCCGCGTCGATCACTCCCGATTTCAAGGCCGCCAGCGTTTCCGGCGCGCCGCCGGTTTGAATGAAAATGACATCCTTACTTGGATCCAATCCTTTCAATCGCAGGGCCTGAATCGCGAAATAATGAGGATTGCCGCCGAGCCGGGTTACTCCGACTTTTTTCCCTTTCAGATCCTCGGGCCTCTTGAGCTCCGGCTTGCCCATTATGCTATGAGTCAAGATGTTTTTTACCGCTCCGATAAAAACGAAGTCGCTGCCACCAGTCAAGTTGGCGCGAATCATACCCTCGCCTCCGGTGAGCGCTATCTCACCGTCGCCACCCAACATGGCGGCGGTCACCGCGGAGGACGCGGGGATGAAAACCATGGGAAAGTCCAGATTGTGTTTTTTAAAGAGACCGGCATCTTGGGCGATCCAAGGCATCGACTGAGAAAGAACTCTTGCCGAATGGATACCAACGAGTTTATCGGCTGCTTGGGCTCGAGCTGCAGTAGTTAGGCAGAGCGCGACGATGAAAATCGGAAGTCGGCTATTCATAATGTGCCGATGGGCTAATCAAATCTGACGGGCATTGAAACCGTGCTGTCTGTTTACACTGTAATCGGAGGGCAGGCACGGGGGCCTGCCCTTACAACGATTTTCCTAACCGATGGTTTTGAAAAAGATTAACCCTCGCCGCGCTCGACGATCTGCTCTACCGGCTTCAGTCGAATATCGAGCAAGGCGACCTGGCCGCCGGCCACGGCGCGCAGGCCACGCTCGACTGCTTTTCGCACTTCGCCGGGATCTTCGACCTTTTCACCATAGCCGTCGAAAGCTTTGATGATCTGCGCATACTCCGGGCACGGAACGATGTGCAGGCCGGAGAAATTCTTCGATTTCACCGCCCAGCCTTCAGGATAGTACTTCGGGATACCGGATTTCTGCGACAGATAACCCTGGTTGTTGAACATGACGGTCAGGAACGGCAAGTTGTGCTCTTGGGCAGCGCCGTACACCGCTGGCGCCGGATCGTAGTTGAAAGATCCGTCACCGATCACGCACACCACAGGACGTTTGGGATTGGCCGATTTTACGCCCAGCGCCGTCGAGAGGCCAGTGCCCAGGCCACCGACGCAGCCTGCGAAAAACGAACCTGGCTTGAGTGCATCGAAATAACGATGAATAGCTAAACGATGCGTGATCGTCTCTTCCACGACCATGGCATCCGCCGGCAAGACCTGGCTGATTTCATGCGCTACCCAGCGAGTGTCCATCGGTTTCTGATCGGCAAGGGCCAGCGCCTCGTCGCGCCAGGCTTTCCTTTGGGCGTTGTTTTTCTTGCCGATCTCCTCAGCGCGCTGCTTACGCGACGAATCGCTGGCGGAGACTTTACTCTTCAATGCGGCCAAGAGCTGCTCGAGTGAGCTTTCGATCTCACCGGTCAAACAGAGATCGGCCTGATAGCCATAGTAAGGCATATCGTGCCGCAACGGATTCTCATCCAAAATCGCCACGGTCGCTCCCGGCGACGGCGTCGCCGAAGCCGGATGCCACGGCGCGATTACCGCCAGCAAGAGAATCGCGTCCGCGCCCGCTAATGCTTTGCGTGGATCATAGCCGCTGTGCAGCGGATGAGTGCGTGGAAAATTAAGCGCGCCCGTGCTGCGGGTTTCGACCACCACACACCCCAAGAGCTCGGCGATCTCGACCAGGCAATGCACAGACTTTGCCGTGCGCCCCGAATCTTCGGTGACAATGACCGGGTTTTTTGCGCCGGCCAGCAGCTTCGCAAGCTCCTCGATGCCCTTCGGATCGGCGGTCGCTCCAGGCGCGAAGCCAACCGAGGGAACGTCTTTGATCATCTTGTCGAAGAGATGCTCCATTGACAAAGAGACGAACGTCGGCCCCTTCGGCGCCGCCATCGCGAGCTGGCAGGCGCGTTGAATCGTCGCCGGTAAAATCGCTTTATTGTTAACGCCGAAACTCCATTTCACCGTTTGCTCGACCATCTTCGCCGGGCCTCCAATGTTGGAGAGATGACCCAACCACTGCCCTCCCGGATCCGGTCCTTCGTCTTCGCCATAGCCAATCGATTCACCACTGAAGACTACCATTGGCACCTGTTCGCGAATCGCGCCACGCATCCCCATGGTCGCGTGCAGCGAGCCCACGGTGGTGTGGATCATGACCGCCGGCAGTTTGCCGGTGGCCTTCGCGTATCCGCTTGCCATGCCGACGGCTACTTCTTCGTGGCGCGTGCTCAGATACTGCGGCATGCCTTCGACGCCCGGTTCCGCCAGCGCCTCCCACACCGGCGACCATTCTGATCCCGGCGACGCAAAGATTTTTTCCACGCCCATTCTTGCGAGGACGCGCAGCATGGATTGCGCCCCGGTTAACCCTTTAGTTTGAATCATATGTCTTGTCTTCCTTTCGGTTAATAAAGAAATCGCCGCCGGTCCGCACCAGAAATGCTCAAGACCGGCGGCCGCTTTAAGCGCTACGAGAGATTGTAAAATCGCTTGGCGTTATGAAGCAGAATATCCTTTTTAGCTTCCACCGACAGGTCCTCACGGTTCCACACAATGGTCGCCGATTCCGGCCAACTCATATCCCAGTGCGGGTAATCGGAGGCATACATCAAAGTCTTCGAGCCGATCTCGTTGACAACGTAGCCCATCATCTTCTCTTCCGGCTCGCAACCGTAATAGCTGTTGCCGTTGGTCAAATACTCGCTCGGTTTTTTCTTGCACAGCGGAGCTTCGGCCTTGCCGCGCTTTTCCCATTCTTCATCCATCCGTTCCGCCCAATAGGGTATCCAGCCGCACCCCACTTCGAGGTAGCCGATCTTCAGGTTGGGAAACAGTTCGGGGATGCCGCCGAAGACTATCGCGGTGAGCTGGCGTAGCACCGGAAAGGGATGGCCGGTGGTGTGCAGGCAGATGAATTTATCGAAAATCTCGGTGCCGGGCTCATCGCCGCCGAAGGCGTGAATCGCAATCGGCGTATTGAGCCGCTGCGCTTCTTCATAGAGCGGGTAGAACTCGGGGCTGCCAAGATTTTTCATATGGGACTGCGCCGCCAACATGCCGCCGCATAGCCCGAGTTTGGTGACCGCGCGGTTGAGCTCCTTGGCCGCTTCGGCGGGATTGTTGACCGGTAGATTGGCCACTGCCTTGAGGCGAGGCGACGCCTTGCAGTAGTCCGAAATGTAATCGTTATAAGCCCGGCATAGCGCCGCATTGAACGCCGGATCGCGGATGGCGCCGATCCCCAAGCCGCTCGTCGGATACATGACGGCGCTATCAATTTGCTGCGTGTCCATGGCTGCCAGACGTTCTTCGTGTTTCGCCCCCGAAAAGCCCAATGTTCCGCCTAGATTGCGGTCGTAGGTTTCTCGCAGAAAAAACGGCGCTCGCTGGCTGCGGTAGGGTTCGTCCAGATATGGCCGAAGATTTTCATCGAGATCGCGCGCATGAGCGTCCGAATCTAAAACTTTAACTGCTTCTCTCAATTCCATAATTGCTCCTCTGTTGGTACATGCGTGTCATTTCAGGCGTGCGCTGCCGCCGCGGCCACATGGGTCTCGGGCAACGAAGCCGCTACCTTGATTTGATACAGCTCGGTGACGTTGCTATTGAGCAGCTTCTCCCGGTCCGCAGGATCAAGATGACCCATATCACGCGCAATCACATCCCGCGAGTTGGGCCAGGTCGAATTTTGATGTGGGTAGTCGTTGGACCACATGAAGTTATCGCAGCCCCACCATGAGAACAGTTTAGCGCCGACCGGATCGTTAAAGAATGTCGCATAAACCTGGCGGCGAAAATATTCGCTGGGCAGCTTATCGATGGTTAGCCTCTCCGAATGTCGATGCCGCTTGAACGCTTTGTCGCATTGACCGAGCCAGAACGGCATCCAGCCGATTTCATTCTCGACCGACACTACTTTAAGCCGAGGATAACGTTCCAATACACCGGTGAAAATGATGTCGAACAGAGCGTCCTCGATTTCGCGAGTCTGTTGTACGCCGATACGATAACGCTTGATGCCGTGGCTGGTCTGGCGATGCATGCTGTCGCCGAAGCCGGTCAAAATGTGCAGATGAACCGGCAATTCGAGATCCTGGGACGCCGCCCAAAATCGTTCGTAATGCTCGGAGGCAAAAGGCAACTTGGGATGCGGCACTTGCCAGATCATCGTACCGACAATCCCCTGCTCCTTGCAGCGCTTCATTTCGGCAATGGCGTGTTCGATATCGAACATGGAAATAAGCGCGATGCCAAAGAGCCGGTCCGGCACTTTTTGACAGTATTCGATCAGCCAATCGTTATAGGTTCTAAACAGCGCCTCCTGAAGCGCGGCATCCTCGAGACAGAACAAACCGAGACCGAGGCTGGGATAAAGCACTTCGGCCGCGACGCCATCTGTGACCATATCCTTCATCCGCTCGAGCGGATCCCAGCCGCCGGGGCGAGCCACCGAAAATCCGGCGCGGCGGAAACTCTCTACCTGGTCGGGGCGTTGGCCGGCCATGAACAAGCCGCCCACTGCTTGCACCGGCACCTCAGCCGAGCCGAACATCCAGGCATCGCGCTTTTGATCGAAAAAAGCTTTCGGCGCCCGCTCGGTAAACGATGAGGGCACACCCTTCTCCCACAAGTCCGGAACCTCGATCACATGAGAATCTGACGAGATAATGGTTTGTTCCATGGCTCCTCCTCGAACTATTTTTTAGCCCATAGCTGATCAAAAAATCCGCTCTTTTCCATTTCATCGAGATAACGGCTATCGATCAACTCTTGCGCCGTGACCTTTTTCGCGCGCGGGTCGGTGACCGCGATTTCCTCGAGCGTTGCCTGCAGCGCTTCGGTCTTTATCGCCAGCCGCGGTTCCAGCGCCTTGATTTCGGCGTTGTAGGCGGCGTCGAGAATTGATTTTTCAGTGACCCGTAGATACTTACCGAGCACTTTGTAAACGAACTCGCGGTCACTGTGCATAATCTTGGCCGCTTCAGCCATCGCGCGCATAAAATTTCCGACCATCTGTGGCCGTTTGGCAATCACCGAGCGTCTGGTTACGAACGCGGTCGCCGCATATGGGATCTTCAAATCGGGTCCGTAGAGTACGTATTTAAAACCGTTGGCCAAAGCTTTGGCGTCGGACGGCGGCGTCAGCGCGGCTGCCTCAACGTTGCCGGTCATCAAAGCCGCGAGCGCCTCCGGATCGCCGCCGCTTTGCATAAAGCTAAAATCACGATTGGGTTCGAGGCCGTGCCGGCGCAAAGCCTGGATGGTAAAATAATGAGTATTGCCGCCGATGCGGCTGACCGCGATTCTTTTCCCTTTGAGATCCTCGGGTCTTTTAAGAGCTCCGCCTGCGACCAGACTCTGGGTCATGACATTTTTTACCCCGCCGACGAAAACCACATCTGTGGAACCGCGGACGTAGGCGATGACGTTGCCGATACCACCGGTCAGAGTCATCTCGGCATCACCGCCGAGCAAGGCCGCTGTGACGATGCTGGACGAAGAAATAAATACCAAATTGAAGTCGATATTGTGTTTCTTGAACAACCCGGCCTCCTCCGCCATCCACGGCAAAGACTGTGACATCACTCGCGCAGAGTGGATACCCACCAGCTTGTCCGGGGCCGAAGCGGCATGAGTCAAAACCGGCGCGAGAAGCAGAAAGTAAATCGTGGGAAAAATATTTCGCATCATAGCTCCTTCTTCTTCCCCCAAAGTTGATCCATAAATCCGCTTTTGTCCATTTCGTCCAGGTAGCGACTGTCGATGAGTTCTTGCGGTTTGACTTTCTTTGCCCGTGGATCGGTTTGGGCTACTTCGTCGAGAATCGCCTGCAACGCCTCGGTCTTGATCGCGAGTCGCGGCTCGAGCGCTTTGATCTCGGCATTGTAAGCAGAATCGAGCACGCTTCTATCGGTAATACGCAGGTACTTGCCCAGTACTTTGTAAACAAACTCCCGGTCGGTGTGCATGATCTTCGCCGTTTCCGCCATTGCACGCATAAAATTTCCGACCACCTGCGGCCGCTTTGCGATCACCGAACGTTTGGTTACGAAAGCCGTGGCAGCGTAAGGAATCTTCAGATCGGGACCATAAATAACGTAGTGATAGCCGCGCGAGATCGCAAGCGCATCGGTGGGCGGAGTCAAATTGGCGACTTCAAGCGAGCCGCTCATCAGTGCCGCAAAGGTCTCCGGATCGCCGCCGGTTTGCATGAACGAAACATCGCGGTTCGGATCCATGTTGTATTTGCGCAGCGCTTGGACGGTGAAGTAATGGGAATTGCCGCCGATGCGGCTCACGCCGATTCTCTTGCCCTTCAAGTCTTCCGGTCTCTTGATATTGCCGCCGGCGACGATGGTTTGGGTCATAACGTTCTTGATGGCGCCGATGAAGACCACATCGGTGGAACCGCGCACGTAAGCATTGACATTGCCAACGCCGCCGGTGACCGTCATCTCGGCGTCGCCGCCGAGCAGGGCTGCGGTGACAATGCTCGAAGATGAAATAAATACCAAGTTGAAATCGAGATTGTATTTCTTAAATAGCCCGGCTTCCTGCGCCATCCAGGGGAGCGACTGGGACATGACTCGCGAGGAGTGAATACCGACCATTTGATCAGGAGCGGAAGCGCCGCGCGCGGGAATTTCGCCTGGACCTAGCAGCGCTACAAGAACCAATGCGAGGATCAATAGTTTGCTTTCTCTCATCAGGTATTCTCTCCTGCTAAGAACGGCGGCTATGAGTTTTCGATTCGGTGATTCTGCTCAATATCTAGCCTTCTATCGCTTCAAGGAACCGGTTGTCAAAAACATTGGCTTTCAGAAATCGTTCGGTTCGAGGTTCACGACCAAAAGCGCTCTTTCCAGAGTGGGATCGCTTTGGGATTCACTACCGTGTCAGGCGCCTTGCCGTCGAGAATCGAAAGAATGCTGCGCGCGGCAAGCCGCTGACCCGCTTCCAGAGAGCCCGGATTGTTGCCGATGATGTGCGGCGTCATCGTCAACTTGGTGGGGTCGACCTGGCGCAGGGGATTGTTCATCGGCGTCGGTTCTTCATCAAAAACATCCAACGCCGCTCCCGCGATGATCCCTTCATTAAGGGCTTGTGCCAGATCCGCTTCGTTGAACACTTGACCACGGGAAGTGTTGACGATGTACGCGGTCTTCTTCATCATCTTGAGCTGCGCTAACTGGATCATCTTGCGCGTTTCTCGAGTGAGAACCACATGAATCGTCACCAGATCCGATTGTCCGAGCAACTCTTCCAGTGAGACCATCTTGATGCCGAGAGGCGCCACTGTTTCCTGATCGACATAGGGATCGTAACCGAGAAACTTCAGATCCCAGCCGCTCAGCCGTTTAACGACGTTACGGCCGATGCGGCCGACGCCGATGATACCGATGGTTCGGCCCATCATCAGCATGCCGCGGTTCTGCGGCTCCTTCCAACCGCCATGGCGCAGCAAAGCTTCGTTGAACTTCAGGCGCTTGAAAAGCATCACCATCAATCCGACCGTAGCTTCGGCAACCCCCAGGTAATTTTCTGGTGTCGGGCTGTTGCAGCAGAGAATGCCGAGGTCGGTGGCTGCATCGACATCAACGGTTTCTATGCCGATGCTCGACTTTACGACGGCTTGGAGGTTGGCGCAGGAATCGAGAATCTCGCCGCCGATGATATCGCGGCCCGAGGGAAATACCACCGCGGAGTCGCCAATCAATTCGACCAGCTCGCGCCGGGGGTATTTGTACTCGCGGAAGTCGTCCTGGTTTTTCCCCATCACCAGTTCACAACCGGCGTCGCGCAGAATTTCTTCGGCGACTTTGAGCCGTGTCGGACCGGTAAAGCAAACTTTACGTCTTGTTGCCATAGATCGGGTCTCAGCTGAGGTTGTAAAGTTTTTTCGCGGTCTCAGCGAGAAGCCATTTCTTGGCCTCATCGTTGAGATCTTTTCGTCTGGCGAGGTGATCGATGTTTTCAGGAAATTCAGTGTCCCAATGCGGGTAATCCGAAGCATAATAAATGACGTTGTGCGATATCACCTCAGTGGTAGCGCCAATCAAAGGCTCGTAGTCCTCGGCATGGAAGTAGATCCGCCCTTCCTTGAAGTATTCCGTTGGCTTCTTCTTGCATTTGGGAGCTTCCACCGGACCCCGCTTTTCCCACTCCTCGTTCATTCGCCCGAACCAGTACGGCGCCCAGCTACAACCCGCCTCCATATAAGCAACCCGGAGTTTGGGGAATTGATCAAAAACGCCGCGGAACATCATGCTCGTGCACTGCATCATTTGGGCAAAGGAATGAGACAGCGTATGAACTTCGATAAACTGATCGAACATGTCGGCGGCAAAATAATGCGGACCGCGCACGGTGGCATGAATTCCGACCATGCAGTCGAGCTTCTCCGCTTCCTGGTAAATCGGCCAGAAGCTCTCGTGCCCCAGCGGCAGTCTTAAGCCCACCGCCGGCAGCATGACACCGGGCAGCTTGAGTTCGTTGACGGCGCGGCGCAGCTCTTTGACCGCTTCAGGGACGTCCTGAAAAGGGACCAGCGCAACCGCCTTGAGCCTTGGGCTTACCTTCTGGAACTCTTCCGAAACGAAGTCGTTCCATGCTTTGGAATAAGCCACCGCCACATCGGGCTCGCGGATCCAACCGACGCTGAGACCATTGGTGGGATAAAGCACCGCGGTCGAAACACCGCCCCGATCCATCGCATCAAGCCAGCTTCTGGCATCTCTCGCGCGGGTCCCTAATGTTCCGCCGATCGAACGGTCCCAGCTATCGCGCGGCGTCAGTGTAGCGGCCCGATCGCGATAACGCGCGTCCATATACTGTTTGAGCTGGTTATCCTCTTCAGTGATGTGACCGTCAGCATCAATGACTTCAAAATTGTGCGCCATAATGACTGATCCCTTTCTTTTTAGATTCCTCTCAAACCGTCTACGCCTCAACGGACTTGTGTGTCAAGAGAACGGTGTACCCAATTAACGATTCAGGCTATTCTGTGAGCGCGCTTTCGCCAGCGGTCGCAGCCGGCGGTTTAAAGGAGCAGAAGAGCCTATGAAGAAATACTGTTATTGGGTAGTTCTGATCGCCTGGGTATTATGGATACGCACTCAGAGTCCCACGAGTGATAGTTGGAATGCCTTACCGGGTTTTGACAACCGCGAGACGTGCGCCGCCAATGCTAAGGAGAAGTTGGCTGTGTGGCGGCAGTTCAAAGACGCCGTGATCAGCGACAATACCGTTACATTCACGGACAACAACACCACCATGACCTATATTTGCTTGAGCGACGACGAGGATCCGCGGCGTAAGCCGAAGCCGCCGGCACCCAAGCAGCCGGTCAGTTAGCCGGCTGATTAGAAGTCTCGTCGTTCGACACTTCGACTTGACTCAGTGCTGGCAAGGTTTCGACTGGCCCCAATTCGTGTTCGTGCCCGCATGTTCGTAATCATGCGGAATTCCTCAATCACGTTTGCACCACACGATCACGAGGACTCGGGCTACCTTTAGAGCTTTGAGAGCGGCGCGCTGCGGAGCTACAGAAAGCAATCTGTCACGTTCCCCCCGAAATTATAACGAGTTCTCTACCTTGCCGATCACTTCCTTGGCCAACCATTCCATCCGCTCGAGGGTCTCGGTGGCGCTGGGACGGCGCACGTCAAAGATCAAGGTATCGACACCGGCATCACGATAGTCTTGGATGTCGCCGATGATCTCATCATCGGCACCGACGAACCTTCGTCTCTTGCCGGGAACGGTTTGTTTTTCGCGATCGTACAACGAACCTTTGAACGCGACTAGAATGGCGTCCGGATTTCGACCGGCGGCTTGAGCAAAGCCGCGCAGAGTCTCTACATCCTGCTTTAGATCTTCAGGTTCGAGAGGAATGGTGGGAACCCCGCCGATGGGATGCCAACCATCGCCGAGTTGGCCTGCGCGTCTCAAAGCTTGCCTGCTGTGCCCGCCTATCCAGATCGGTATGGCCGGCTTCTGCACCGGTTTGGGCAAAAAGATGATATCGGAAAAGCTGCAATATTCTCCTTGGAAAGAGGGATTATCCTGGGTCCATAGCTGTCGAAACGCGCGGATATATTCATCGGTCACCCGCCCTCGCTCCGGGTATGGCGGCGCCTTCAAATTTTCAAACTCCTCCTTCATCCAGCCGACCCCTAGCCCGACAATGATCCTGCCGTTGGATAGAACATCGAGCGAAGCGAGCATCTTAGCGGTAATCACCGGATTACGATACGGCGCGATCATAACACTGGTAACGAAACGTATGCGGGTGGTTGCCCCGCAGAGAAAGCCGATGGTGGTCAATGTCTCGAGATGATAGCCGGCGCCCGGGTATTTGCCGTCGGCTGTGTAAGGATAAGAGACTGAGATATTCTTGGGCACGATGATGTGATCGGCAACCGTAATACAGTAAAATCCCAGCTCCTCGGCGCGTCGCGCAAACCGTACCAGGTCTTGTGACTTCACGGTGTCGGTCGAAGCCGGTAGATGGAGTCCAAACTGCATAGCTCTTGTCCGTTTTGAATTATCTAACGAAACATCTGGTGGCAGGTGTCAAAAAGACTCAACGGCAAGGCGCAAACGCAATGGAGTGTTGGAGTATTGGAGTAGTGAGTTTAGAACCCATCACTTCACCACTCCAGTTCAGGCCAATCGGCTTAGAAATCTTTTCAATGGGCTGACGAAATTGCATCCCGCAGCGAATGCAGTTTGACCGCATCTCCCCTGTGAATCACACCATCGCTGAGAATCGCCGCCTTCAGACCGCTGCGGTTTTCCAGCGCGTGAAAAATGCCGGAAATGTGTGAAACCTTCTCCAAATGGCCGCAGGGCTCGAACAGGCGAATGCCGCGCATCACCACGTTGCCAACCATGAAGTCTCGATCGAGCAGTTCGATCAACGGCACACCGCGGGTGATAATGTTGCGCCTAGTCTTATCGCCAGCAATTGTTACGTGATGTTCCGACGCCGCCATCTCGAGAACTTCCTGTTCGATCAGACTGACAGCTTTGTCGGGCCGCTTTGCTGCTGCCCAAGAGTCGCGAAAGAAACGATCGCCTTCCAAGCCGCGATCGGCGAAGGCCCGCACCTGCGCCACTGAAATCATCGGACCGGCGGGCTCTGGTGCGATATACAGGTTAACCACGCTTCCATTCCAAGCAGCGCTGGGCTTTAAGCCGCGCCACAGTTCCGGTGGCGTCTCCCACGTAAATGTCGTTTCTCTTCGAGACATAAAGTACCCCTAAAAAGTTATAAGTTGCTCATAACTCCGTTTTGCGGGCTGTTCAAAAGGGCTCAAAGGCAAGGCGCGCGAAGTCCGACGAGCTGAAGCGTACGCTTCAGTACGTTGAAGCGAGTCGGGCGATCGCAACGAAGCATATGAACCTTTTTCAACAGCCTGTCAAAATGACAATGGCCACTGATTCGTATCAGTGGCCATTGCTCGCATCGTTTTTAAACTGTAATGCGTTGCCGTTGGGATCTATCCCGCGAAATCGGCAAAAAAGCGGGTATCCTCGATAGGCTCGACGGTCTTGTTCTCGGCCGAGTATGCCGGCAGCGGCTTGCCGTCGGGACGCACCCGCATATCCTCGCCGCCTTGCGGTTTGCCTTTGATGCCGGCGCCAACGCGAATCACTACGAGATTGTCCGGGCCAGTGTTGTGGTAGCGGTAATAGGCGCCCTTGGGAATCATGACGCCTTGATACTTGCCGACTTTGAGCTCATTGCCCTTTTCATCGAAGACACTCATCTGCCCCTCGAGAACGATGAAGGAATGGTCCTCGTCGAGATGGGTGTGGATCTCATTTTCACCGCCTTCATAATTGATCTTGGTGTGAATCCACATATTCTCGGTCTCCGCCACCAACTGGGTGATGCGTCCCTGCTTCATGTACGGAGTTCTGAGGGAAAACAGTTTGGTTTGCGGCTTTTCCTCTTTATCGTATCGTGCCGCGGTTGCGCTTGCTTGCATAGTGATGCTCCTTTTCTTGATATTCGAATTAATTATTGATGCCGTCGATTTTGAGATTATACAATTTGATCACGTTGTCGCGGACAACTTTGCGTAAAATGTCCTTCGGCAGATGTCCCAACTCCCTGGCGATGACGTCACGGGAGTGCGGCCATGTCGAAGCAGCATGCGGATAATCATTGGACCACATGAAGGTATCCTGGCCGAAATCTTCCATCAAACGGCCGCCCGCCGGATCGCTAAAGAACGTCGCATAAACCTGTTCGGCAACATATTCGCCGGGCAACTTTTTCATGTAAGGCAACGGCATCTTTGGGCTATGCCGCACGAAATACTTGTCCCATTCATGAACGAAGAACGGGATCCAGCCAACTTCATTTTCGACGTAAACGATTTTCAGCTTGGGAAACCGTGCAAAAACTCCGCTGAAAACGATGTCGAACAAAGTATTGGCAGCGTCATAAAGTTTGGTGTTGACGGTGGCTTTATAAATATCCAAGCCCTTGCGATCGAAACGGCTGTAGTTGAACCCGGTCAGAATGTGCAGGTTGGGCGGCATATCCAAAGCCTCTGAGGCCTCCCAGAAAGGATCATAGTAGTCACCGGTAAACGGCAGATCTTCAGGCGGCACCTGCCAGATCAAGCTGCCGACCAGCCCGGCCTTCTTGCAACGCTCCAATTCTTTGATGGCGTTTGGAATATTATAGAGCGAGATCATCGGAATGCCGACCAGGCGACCTGGCGCCGCGGCGCAGTAATCGATTAGCCAGTCATTGGCGATCTTAAAGCAGGCCTCTTGCAGTTCCGCATCTTCCAACGCGAACAGCCGAAGCCCGTGAGTCGGGTAGAGAACTTCGGCGCTGACGCCGTCGACGGCCATCTCGTCGAGCCGGACTTTGGGATTCCATCCGCCGGGTTTCTCGCCCGCAGTGTTGCGAGGAGGAAATTTGGGGAATTTGGCTTTTAGGGAAGGGGGCAGATTTTTTTCCCAGAGATCTTCAGGCTCCATGATGTGTGAATCTGCCGAAACGATACGTTCATCTGCAAGTACCGACTGGGCTGTTCGCGCCGCGGCGGCTGTGCTCATAAGGTTTGCCCTCGCTTTTTTGTTTATTGATTACCTTTATTTCATCTAACCTGGTTTGTCCAGATCACCTAAAGTCGCGCGCCCAGCCGCGAACAAGTGATTCTGGGTTATTTCGTCAATCAATAAAAAGATTGGGCGTGAAATTGTCCAATTCCAGGTTAGGTGCTAGATTCGCCCTTGATGCTGGCATTACGTAAGACTTTACTGTTGTTTGTCGTTGTGGCAACGCCCTTCGTAGGCTGGGCCGGCGAAGCGCAGAATGCATTTAACGAAGGCGTTAAACACCACCAGGCCGGCAGGTTCAAAGAAGCGATCGCGGCTTACGATCGCGCCATCAAAATATCCCCTGACGCCAGCGAGGCCTACAATAACCGGGGCCTGGCCTACCATAAACTCGGACAGATCGGCAACGCACTCAAGGATTATGACCAGGCAATTAAACTCAATCCTAACTTCACCGACGCGTTGTACAATCGCGGCAATGCCCTTTTAGCGCAGAAACACTACGAAGGCGCTATCAAGGACTTCGACCAAGTCATCAAGCAGAATCCAAAGATGCCGAAAGCCTATGATCAGAGAGGACAAGCCTATTCAGGCCTGGGTCAATACGACAACGCCATCAAGGACTTCAATCAATCGCAGAAACTCGATCCCAAAGACCCCGACCTCTATTATAGCCGTGGGCTCGCCTACCGGCGGCTCGGCAAGCATGATCTGGCGGTGCAGGATTACTCCGAAGCAATCAAACTGGAACCGAAGAATGCCGAGGCCTATAACAATCGCGCCAATGCCTATTCTCTGCTCGGCCAATTCAATCATGCGCTCAGAGACTACGATCAAGCCATCAAACTCGATCCTAAAAACGCGCGGATTTATGCGAACCGCGGCATGATCAAGCTGCGCCAGGGCAAGGGCGAGGATGCCCAAGTCGACTTCAACAAGGCGGTGGAGCTGCAACCGGATCTGAAAGAACAAATCCAATCGATTGCCAGCGAGCAGAAAGGCGCTCCGGCAGTCAAGAAACCGTAACGGCGATGCGTCATACCGGGATCAAAGTTTTTGTCTTGTTGTTGGCTGGGTTCATTTCTGAAGCCACATGGTCCGGTCAGGTCATTGAACCGCTCAAAGAGGCGCTGCAGTTGCACGAGACGGGGAAAATAAAGGAAGCCATCGTCCTCTATGACAGGTTCATCAAAACTCATCCGAAACGGATCGAAGGATACTTCAATCGCGGCAACGCATACTACGATCTGGGACAAAATCAGCGCGCGGTAAACGACTACAGCGAAGTGATTCGTCTGTCGCCCAAGGACAGCGAGGCTTACTTCAACCGCGGCAATGCCTATCGGAGACTGAAACAAGAGCGGGCCGCGCTCGAAGATTACAGCGCCGCCATCAAATTGAACCCGCAAGATGGCAGAGCATACATCAACCGCGGCGGCATCCACTTCGACGCGCGCCGTTATGATGCCGCGGTGG
Source organism: Candidatus Binatia bacterium (assembly GCA_025924215.1). Classification (GTDB taxonomy): domain Bacteria; phylum Desulfobacterota; class Binatia; order UBA9968; family UBA9968; genus WHTF01. The sequence goes on along the minus strand of JAICEJ010000004.1, from coordinate 6,145 downwards.
AGGATTTCTCCACGGCCATCCGCATTAGCCCGGAAGACGCGGACTCTTATTTTAACCGCGGCAATAGTTATCTGGCTCTCAACAAGAAGGACGAGGCGATCAAGGATTATACCGAAGCGCTGTCATTAGAAGAAAAGCTGGTTGATGCTTTCTATAACCGTGGCATTGCATATTCGGATTCGGACAGAATCGACGCCGCGATAGCTGATTTTACAGAAGTGATAAAACTCAACCCAAAGTTCGGCGACGCTTATTATAATCGCGGTCTGGCGGCCGCCAAGGCCGGAAAGTACCAGGCGGCGGTCGAAGACTACAGCGAATCGATTCGTCTCAACGCGAAGGATCCGGAAGCGCCATTCAATCGCGGCATCGCCTTTCTGCGTTTGGCGAAATACGATTATGCGGCAAGAGATTTCAGCGAAGTTATTCGCCTGCAACCGCGCAATGCCGAAGCTCACGTTTATCGCGGCATAGCGCGCATCTATCAAAAAAAGCAACCCGAGGCCGACGCTGACTTCCAGAAGGCCTTTCAACTCGATCCGAGTTTGAAAAAGAACGTTCAGCCGCTGATCGAAGAAGCCAAGGCGCAGATCAACAGCGAGCCGGAGAAGTAACGGCGGCTCTCGCCGGTTCAACTGCTAAATTCTTGTTGATTGCGCCACTTGTCCAAGAGCTGTGAGAAAGCTAACTAGGACCTAGCTTCCCTGGCCGGGGAGTGATTCTTCCCAGGCCCGAATCGTTCGCGAAGATAGCCGGTCATGAGATGTCACATTAGAGTCAATCGGGCAGGTATTCGATTATGATACCTTGCCAGATTTCTCCTCTCCCGTTAGCAGAAAGGCGCCGTCCGATATGACCAAGATCAAGAAGATCCTCGCTCCCGCGGATATGTCCAATCTGTGCATTTCGGGAATTCGTTTCGCTCTCGAGCTGGCGCAATGGCAGCAATCCGAGGTGTTGATCTACAACGTTCTTACCGTCGAGGAGACTCCTTTTCCCCAAGGCACTGAAGAGTGGGTTGCCAAGCAGACCGAGGTGCCGAAGCTGAAAAAAACTTTGGATCAACGGAAAAAGACGCTGAATGATTTCATCGCAAAAGAATTCGCCGATCTAATCGGAACCACCAAGGTCCGGCAGGAAGTGGAAATTGGCACACCTTACAGGCGGATCGTCGACAAGGCTGCAGCCGAAAGTGTAGACATCATCGTCATGTCCACTCACGGGCGCACGGGGCTTGCCCACATGTTGATCGGCAGCGTCACCGAAAGAGTCTTGCGCCGCGCCTCGTGCCCGATTCTTGCCGTGCCGGCGCCGCGGCGGACCAAACGATTATCCAGACGGATGAGTAAGACCGCCGGTTAGATTTTATCCCGGCCCCAGAGATCGCCCTGTTCGATATTGGGTTGATCCAGCGCCGGGAATTCCAGCCCCTCGATTTCCTGCAAGGTCTTACCCGCAATCGCTTGAAGGTCGCCATACATGCCAACGGTCGCTTGCATCACACGTTCGATTTGTTCCTCTCGTTTCGCCCATTGCTTGATAATCGCCCGCTTCTCTCGATCGAGATCCTCTCGCATGCATGAAAAAGCTTCGACAATGGCTTGCACCCGCTGGCGAAACCGCTGCCCGGTCAAGTACTGATAGACCATTTCCATTTTGGTTTGTTGTCCTTCGGATGACTGGCGTACCGCAGCAACCTCGAGCAGGGTCTGGCGCAATACCACGGCGACCGGCACTGCCGCTCGCGGATGCGTCACCCATACGCCTTCGACAAACTCGAACGTTTCAACGTCCTTGGGTAATGCCTGGCTGACAATCACAGCGATCTCAGCCTTGGCGGCTCGCTGATCTTCGCGCAGTTTAGCAAGCCACCCGTCGCTCCAATTCTTGGTCCGTTTGCATTCCCAGAGAATAAATCCGCACGACTGGCCGAGAGCTCCGTTGACCCGATGGAGCACGTCGCCGCCGAATTCACCCTTGGGCACCGGCTGGATCGAATCGCGCGGGAATTTGGTTCTTAACAAGTTCTCCAGCTCGAGCTCCTGCACCTCGCCTTGCAACTGTTGAGAACCCTGCTCGGCGCGGCGCTTGAGTTCTTCGATCTGGCGCTGCATAGAGCTGATTGTTTGCTCCTTTTCGAGGACTTTGAACTTGAGCTCTTCTTCGGTCTCTTTGCGAGCCTGCTCCCGGGTAGCGGCGAGCGACTCCTGCACCCGCTTTTCAATAGTCAGCTCCGCTTCCCGTTTCAGATCATCCAGCTCACGCTGTTTTCTCAGCACTTCCGCCTGAGACTTTTGCGCTTCGGCAAGCTTGATCTCTCGCTCCTTCAGGAGCTCTTGCAGTTCGGCAATCGCTGTGGCTTTTTGCTCCAGATCCGTGGCTAACGACAGTTTTGCCTTGCGCGCTTCTTCAGCCGCAATCTTGCCCCGCTCCTGAAGCAACTTAGCAGCTAGCTCTTGATCGATTTGCTCTCGGGCCCGAACGATAGCCGCTTCACGATCGCGCAGCATTGCTTCTTTTTTGGCAATACCGGCATCCTTTTGCGCCAGCCGGATCTCAAATTCACGGCGAGTCGCTTCAATCAGCGGCGCCGCCAGCGACTCCGTCAGCTTAATTTCGATGTTGCACTGCGGGCACGTAATTGCAGGTTCAAGCACAACCAACCTCCGAAATTTCTAACCAGCGTTTACGTCGAAGATAAACGCCTCCATGAATCCAACTTTTTAGCAATCCTGCAACAGGATTGAACCGACATGGCTGCCAAGCACTCGCGACCGTTCTCGATGACGGCACCGGCTTGCATTCGGATTGAGTAACGGCGCGTTACCAAAATGCTCGTGTCAATTAAAGAATCCGGAGCAGGCCCGGCTTATTTGTAGCGAGTTTTGCAAGAAGATGCATCGGCACACGGGCTGAGGAATAATCAATCCGGCATCAGTCGAACCCGCAACGCCAGAGCGTTACAGCCGTCGGCAATGGATAGTGCCTCGAAGGCCAGCCCGCATTCCCTGAGGGTGAATTGGTACGTCGGGCCTTAGCAACTGCGCGCTCGACTGCCCACGACCTCCAGGCTCGCAGTCCTCGCTTACTGCTGACAGCGCTCAACTATCGTCGGATAGGGTTTAATTTTCAAAACGAGAATGCAAATGATACTTGAAAGCAGGAGTTGTCCCTAGCCAATCGGACTCAATCGATGGATACCCAGCTACTGTCGATTGAGCTCCGCGAGTAGTTTTTCCAGGTCTTTCAAACTAATCGGCTTTACCAGATAGGCATCGAAGCCCGCGCTTTTGGCGCGTTCCTGATCTTCCTCTTGCCCATAACCCGAGACCGCGATCAAGAACATTTTATTCGCACCCAGTTCCTGCCGCAGCTGCCGAGCTACTGAGTAGCCATCGAGTCCGGGCAGGCCGATGTCACAGAGGACTACCTGCGGCAAACACTGCCGTGCCTTCTCTAAGCCTTGCGGGCCTGTGACCGCGAGCTCAACCTGATGTCCTTTGTCTGCCAAAAAGATCTGCAGCGTACGGGCTGCCAACGAATTATCGTCGATCACCAGAATACGGTAACAGGCCAGCGCATCAGCATCGGCTATGGTCGATTTAGGAGCTGGGTCGCGGCCATCGGCAAACTTCTGGGTTGGCAGGCGGATAGTAATTTCTGAACCGTGCCCGGGACCTTCGCTTCTGGCATGCACTTTTCCACCATGCAGTTCGATCAATCCTTTGACCAGCGACAAACCGATTCCAAGCCCGGCTTGCCTCCGTCCGATGCCTGGATCAAACTGACTGAACGGCTCGAAAATACGCGTCAGAAAATCCGATTCCATCCCGATACCGGTGTCACGGACGCTCAGAACCGCGCGTTGGTCGTCTGGAATGTCGACTAGCTTTACCGTCACCGTATCACCGGCGCTGGTAAACTTGCCGGCGTTTTGCAGGAGATTGCTGATCGATTGCCCCAGTCGGGTGCAATCACCTAGGACCCACACAGGGTGGCTCGGCACCTCCAGTTTTAGCTCCAAACCATTTGATTCTAAAATAGCTCGATAATCGTCCACCGTTTGCTGCACGATTGCAGCGAAGTCGCAGGGCTCGCGAGCAAGTCCGATCTGGCCGCGAGCAATACGGGAGACATCGAGTAAGTCATCAACCAGACGGCTCATGAGGCTGATCTGCCGGTTAATGATGTCGCGAAGTTCCTGAGACACCGGCTCGGGCGTTTGCGTTTCGGGGAGAATATCAAACGCATTGCTGACAACCCCAAGCGGGTTTCGCAGTTCGTGCGCCAGCGCCGCCAGAAAATCATCCTTCTGACGATCCGCATTGCGCAACTGTGCCACCAGCTGACGATTTTCCCGCTCTCGATCATAGAGACGCAATAGCGCGTTGACCGTAGCCAAGAGCTCGTCCGCCTCAATCGGCTCAATCAGGTAAGTGTCTGCGCCGCATTCCAACCCGTGGATTCGGTCAGCCCGCGTCGTGTGCACTGCCGAGATTTGCAGTACCATGACATGGGCGTTCAGCGGATCGCTTTTGATCGTGCGGCATAGTTGGATGCCATCTACGTCCGGCAACTTAACATCGAGTAAAATCAGCTGTGGCTTTGCTTCTCGGATCAGCCGCAAGGCATCCGCCCCGGTAGCAGCCTCGACAACCCGGTACCCGGCCAACTGAAGAATGCGACTCTTGGCGTACCGGCCTGCGTCGTGATCGTCGACATTCAGAATGGTGTACTCTTGGCTAGGATTTGTCATTTAGTTTTGGCGCCATGCCAAGCTTGTCCGTCATTGACCGTCAATGCGCTTTCAAATACAGAATTTCGTCCCGATCAGCAAGTATATTCGCAAAAACCGTCCGATTTATGGTCATGCTCTTCGAGCCGAACGCATCTACGTAGCGGATACATTGTAGTGCACGCCGCCGAGCAATTTCGATCTCACCCTAAGCCATAGAAGGCTCGGGGATTTTGGCACAAGATCTTCTCGACTAAAGCGCCGGGCACATCCTCGCGACCGCGCAGATTGGCGACAAACTGCGGCTCCTTAGAAGGATCGTTATGGCCGTAATCCGACCCAATGATCAACTTATCCTCGCCGAGAAACCGCACCAGGTGCGGCAACTCTTCATCGGCCTCGCATGCTACCCAGAAGCGATATTCGCGAAAGAGCTCCTGCGGATCGCGAAATCTCCAATTGCTTTGCTGCCGCCGCAGCACATGCCAGATGTAGGGCACCCAACTGGCGGCCGCTTCGATAAAACCGAAACGCAAGCTCGGGAACTTTTCCGGAATCCGATTGTGCACCAGATCACGGAAGGCAAAAACCGGCAGTACCCGATTATGCGCGAAGGTGTGATTGCGTTCGATATCGAAGAGCTGCATCAGATAGCGGCTGCCTGAACCGGTGTGAATACAGATCGGAAGATCGAGCTCCTCCGCCTGGGCGTAGATGGAAAAGAAATACGGGTTATCGAGCGTGAGATTGCCTTCCATGCCACGAAAGAATATACCGACCGCGCCATGCTCCTTCGCCCAAGTCATTTCTTTCAACGCCGAGTCGACCGCGCGTAACGGCAGGATCGCCACCCACTTGAGCCGTTCCGGGGCTTTAGCGCAAGCATCGGCGACAAAGCGATTGTAGGCGCGACACAGAGCTATCTCCAACTGCGGATCGTCAGTGAGATACACCAGAAAAAGTGTCGGATAGATCACCTGTACTTCCACAGCGATTCTGTCCATGTCCTTCAGACGCGCGATGGGATCGGTCAATTCTCGGACCGCCAGGTGAATGTCTCCCCTTCCGGCTTCTCTCTTGGCCGCCGAAGGCGTGATCAAACTAAAGCTGCCCTTGCCCGCCGGCTTGGGAAAGATTTCGCCATCAATCAGCCAAAACGCATTTCGATCTTTGTACCAGGTGTCGTCGGGAATCTTCGCCAGGATAGGCCGGCGCGGATACATCTCTCGATCGATAAATTCCCACATCGCCTCCGACTCGGCGATATGCGTATCTGCGTCGATCACACCAGCCATGATTTCACTCCCAGCTAAAGAGTTCGTTCAAACCGGTCAAGCAGTTTAAGCCGTTCAAATCGCAAGAACGATCGAGCGACTTCGTACTTCTTCGGGGATGATTATACGAGCCACT
>JAICEJ010000003.1 GCA_025924215.1 Candidatus Binatia bacterium | reverse complement strand
TTTCGCGCCAGCTTCGAGCTGGCCGGCGTCGGCAAGACGCAAATCGATGCCTCAACGGGAAAATTCATTCGCGTCAATAAATGTTTCTGTGAGCTGGTTGGTTATACCGAGTCAGAGCTGTTGGGCTTGTCGCCATCCGACCTGACTCACCCAGACGATCGCCGCCGTGAAGCCGAGTTAATAGCCGCATTATTGCGAGGCGAAACCGAGGACCTGGTCGGAGAAAAACGTCTGGTGCGCAAAGACGGGCGAATTCTCTGGGTCTCGATCAACGTCAAATTGATCCGCGATGCCACGGGCGTGCCGGAGCGGACAATCTCTGTCGTCGTCGACATCAGCGAGGGCAAGCGCGCTGAAGAGCGAGCGCGCCGGCAGAACGAACGACTGGCGTTGCTTGCGCAAGTCTCGGAGCGACTGCTTACCGCGCATGATCCCACTGTGATGATCAGAGAAGTTTTCGAGACGGTGCGACAGCACCTCGCATTGGATACCTACTTCAATTACCGGGTGGACAGCTCCGGTTCCGCCCTCGTGCTGGAGTCCCGCGGCGATGCAGACCCTGATGCGTTGCCCGCCTCACAGCCACTCGATATCAGCAAATCGCTCCATGAGGTTCCTGCGCATTTACGCCAGGAGGTTATCCGGGAAGCACTCAAGAAGGTCGATGATCAACAGGCAAAGTCTGCCCAGGCGCGGGGCTTTTCGGCCTATGCCGGTCATCCTCTGCTGCTTGCCGAGCGTTTGATCGGCACACTATGTTTCGCGAGTAAGAGACGCGACGGTTTTGACAATGACGAAATCGACTTCATGCGGACGATTTGCCATTACGTGGCGATGGCGCAAGAGCGTCTGCGCCTCCTGGCGGAGTCACGGCACCAGGTGGAGCGGCTGGAGCAAAGTGAAAGCAGGCTCCGGCTGGCGGTGGACGGCGCCGGCATGGGAATCTGGGATGTGGATTTGCGAACCGACACTTTAGTCTGGAATCGGGAGCTGTACTCGCTCTTGGGATACGATTCGGATGCCGAACCCGTCACCCGCCAGATGTGGCGCTCGCGTATTTACCCTGAGGATTTCGCCGGTGTCGCGCAAGCGATGGAGCGGGCAAAGTCGTCCCGATCCCTCTATTGTCTGGAACACCGAATCATACGCGCCGACAATGGCGAGATTCGCTGGCTGGCGCCATTCGGCCGGTTTCTCTACGATGATGCGGGTGCGGCGGTTCGGTTTCTTGGCATCGTGTTTGACTTCACCGACCGGAAACGCGCTGAGGATGCCTTTCACGAGACTGCTGAGCGGCTTCGTTTGGCGCAGGTCAGCGCTCATCTTGGAATCTTCGACTGGAACGCGCGAACCAACGATTTAGCATGGACACCCGAGCAAGAGATGGTCTATGGAGTGCCCGCCCGCGGCATGACCCGTTACGAGCACTGGCAAAAGCTGGTTCATCCGGAGGACCTTGAGCGAGTGGAGGCTGAGCGTGCTGAGGCCATTCGGCAGCGGCAGCCGTTCACTTTGGAATATCGCATTTTGCATCCTTCCGGAAAGATTCACTGGGTATCTTCCAAGGGCCAGGGTTGGTACGACGCCGCCGGCGAGCTAACTCGCGTTCTTGGCGTCAACATCGACATTACTGAAACCAAGCGAGCCGAAGAAGAGCTGCGCCACCAAAAGCAACTGCTAGAAACAATTACAGATAATGCACCATCGATGTTGTTTATGACCGATCCGATGGGACGCGTTACCTTCGCCAATCCGGCGGCAAGGCATTTGACCGGGTATGATGAGCAAGAGCTGATCGGCCAGATTCTGCATGAAAAGATTCATCACAGCCGGCCCGACGGCTCGCCTTACCCGATCGGCGATTGTCGACTTCATAGTGTGCTGCCGTTTGACGAAAGAATTACAGGTCACGAAGAGATGTTCGTGCGCAAGGACGGCACCTTTTTCTCTGTGCGTTGCGCCGCCAGCTCGATAATTCAAGACGGCATGCCCGTCGGCACCGTGATCGAGGCCCAGGACATCACCAAAGAGAAGAAGGCGGAGCGCGCGCTGCGGGACAGTGAAGAACGGCTGCGCATGCTGTCCAACTATGTGCCGGTGTTCGTCTGGGCTTGCCGTGCGGACGGCTGGTGCTATTCGCTCAACGACCGCTGGTACGAGTATACCGGTTTTAAGCCGGAGCAGGCGCTCGGTGTTGGTTGGTTGGACGCGCTACATCCGGGAGATCGGGAGCAGGCGCTCTCAAAATGGGATCAGGCTGTCGCTCGAGGGGATGGTTACGAGATGGAGTTGCGTTGCCGGCGTCACGATGGCGAATATCGCTGGTTTATCGCGAAAGCTCTTCCGGTCAAGGATGCGGGCGGCCTGATTACCGACTGGTTCGGCACTAGCTTGGATATCCATGACCGCAAATCATGGGAACAGAGCCTCGCTCATCTCGCCGCCATCGTCACATCATCCCAGGACGCCGTCATCTCGTTCTCACGAGATTCCAAGATCGTCACGTGGAATCGGGCGGCAGAGAAACTTTTCGGCTGGGCGGCAGAGGAAGCGTTAGGTCAGACTGCCGAGATTTATGTGCCGCCAGATTATTCGGATGAATCGGCGCAAATAACGGAAACATTGAGACGTGGCGAAGCTATCGATCAGCTGGAGACGGTACGCCGGCGTAAGGACGGCAGCCGGGTTGACGTGTCTTTAACCATCTCACCGATCAAGGTCGATCAAGAAGTCATCGGCGTGTCTGTGACTGCGCGAGATATTACCGAGCGCAAGAGAATCGAGCAACAGCGCGAGCAGCAATCGCGGCTTTTGGATCTGTCATTGGATGCGATCAGCGTCTGGAGCGTGGCTCACGGTATCGAGTACTGGAATGAAGGCGCTGAAAAGCTCTACGGCTATTCCGCCGAGGAGGCCACTGGTCGGTCGATGCAGGATCTACTAAAAACTAGCCAGTCGGTGTCCCTGCAGGAGATCGAAGATCAAATTCGCCGTGAAGGCGAATGGGAAGGGCGGATCAGCCATGTCAACAAACGCGGCGGCCAGGTGGCAGTTCTCAGCCGGCAGCAGCGGATCGCACGGCCCGATGGCGAAGTCATTCTCGAGGTCAATCGAGACATCACAATTCTTGAGGAAGCGGAGCAGGCGGTGGCTGAGGCGGCCGCTCATTTAAAAGCCATCGTTGAGACTGCGGTAGATGGAATCATCACCATTGATGAGAATGGCATCATTGCCTCCGTCAATCCAGCCGTCGAGAAGATGTTCGGTTATTCAACGCGCGAACTGATCGGGCGCAATCTCTCAATGCTCATGGCCGAACCCTACCGGTCCGAACACAACGACTACTTGAATCACTATCGCCGGACCGGAGAACGCAAGGTGATCGACGTTGGCCGCGAGGTGCGGGGCCGGCGCAAGGACGGCAGCGAGTTCCCGGTGGATTTAGGGGTTAGCGAGACCATGATCGGCCCGCGCCGATTCTTCACCGGTCTGGTGCGTGACGCCACGGGCCGCAAGCAGGTGGAGCAGGCGTTGATAGATGCCAAAGAGGCGGCCGATACGGCGAGCTACGCCAAGAGTGAATTCCTCGCCAACATGAGTCATGAGATTCGCAGTCCCCTCACCGGAGTCTTGGGATACGCTGAAATCTTATTGAACCGCCTGAAGGATCCCAACGATCTCGATTGCGTGCGCACGATCAAGCAAAGCGGCCAGTATCTGTTGCAGATCATCAATGACATTCTAGACCTGGCCAAAATTGAGGCACAGGGTGTCGAGCTTGATCGAGAAACGATTTATTTGCCGGCTTTTTTAAGCGAAGTTTACGCGCTCATGGAAGTGAATGCGAAAGAAAAGGCATTGCCGCTGTTTTTAAAATACGACGGGTTTATTCCGCAAAAAATCGAGAGCGATTCGAAAAGATTGCGCCAGATTCTGATCAACTTATTGAGCAACGCGATCAAGTTTACCGATCACGGCAAGGTCGAGTTTGCCGTGCGGTTTCTACGAGCGGAGTCGCAGCTGCAGTTTGAAGTTAGCGACTCGGGTATCGGTATGACCGAAGAACAGCAGCAAAACTTATTTCGTCCGTTTACACAAGGCGATAGTTCGGTAACGAAAGTTTATGGCGGCACGGGCCTCGGATTGGCAATTACGAGGCGTTTGGTTGGCGCTCTCGGCGGTGCTATTGCGGTCGAGAGTTTATGTGGTCGCGGCAGCACCTTCCGGGTGACGATTCCAGTCCAAGTGCTCTCCAATGCCTCCTACGCTTCTTCGATGATCCAGAAGAACGGCGGCGTGGCGCGATTGTTCGCCGAGAAGATGGCTGCGCGGGTCTTGATCTGCGAAGACCAACCGGAGATCCGCCGCCTCATGGGCTGTTTTATCGAAGATGCCGGGGGTCGAGTGACCTTGACCGATAGCGGCGAGGCGGCGCTTGAGGTGGTTCAGCAAGCCGGGGATGACTTGGATGTGGTTCTTTTGGACATTCAAATGCCGCGGCTCGATGGTTATGAGGTTGCTCGCCGAATCCGGCAGTTGGGATTTCGCAAACCAGTGATTGCCGTAACTGCAGCGGCTATGCCCAGTGACCGAGAGAAATGCTTAAAGGCCGGTTGCGATGACTACCTCCCGAAGCCTATCGAATTCGAAACACTGCTATCTATGATCGCGCGCTACACCGCCAAGCCGGTCCCTGATCAAGCTTCGTTGAGCTTAATTGAGCCTCAACCGGGCCCGGATACTGCGGCTGCTGACGATTCTTTGACGGCTTCCTCAACGCCAAAGCACTGGCGCATTTTGGTGGTCGATGATCGTCCGGTGGCACTGAATGCGACCAGCCGTTTGCTTGAACTGGAGGGTCATACGGTCCGCAGCGCTTCGACGGGACATGCAGCGATTCGCGTTGCACGAGAGTTTGCGCCGGATCTTGTGCTGTTGGATATCAGCCTGCCGGACATCAGCGGGTATGAGGTGTTCCGCCGGCTCAAAGCGAACCAGTCACTCGCGGGAACTGTATTTGTGGCCTTGTCCGGCCATGGTTACGAAGAGCGTCTACGCGCGCGCCAAGTTGGCTTTGACGATTATCTGATGAAGCCTTTCGATATCAAAGAAGTCGACAGGCTGATTGCGGTTAACTTAGCTCAAGACAGACGTTTGTAAGGCTCTGTCTACCCTAAGCTTGGTATGATCTCGGCAGCACTCGCCCCTTCATCTATCGTTCGCGTTCCCCTGCCTAGAACCGATCCTGCACGGGGAATAAATCCGTTGCTCAGATAAAAAACCGTCGGTGAATCGCCAAGTCATCTTTGGGACATCTCTAATTCCGATCAAATTGCGGCGATGAAGAGCTGCGCCCAGTCGACTAAGTCACCAACCGGCATATTTTTTGCCGCTTCTCCCTCTTATGTTCTATCTGAGGCATAGTTGCGCCGCGCGTCGATTGCCTAATCCGCACCGGGGAGAAGCTTGAAAGTGCGCTCGTTTTTGCGGGTGCTTAAGCCGCTGCGGATACGTTCCGCGCAATTTTTCCACCTGCTTTTTCTCAAGTACTACGAGAATATGCTGGGCTTGCGTGCGGCAAGCTTAACCTATGCGACATTGCTGTCTCTGGTGCCGCTTCTCGCGGTGACGTTTTCTGTGCTCAAAGCTTTCGGCGTTCAGCAGTTGATCGAGCCATTCTTGACTCAAGCTCTCGCCCCTCTCGGACCGGAGCGGATTGAGATCACTCGCCGCTTGATCGGGTTCGTCGACAATACTCGCGTCGATGTTCTCGGCGCCGTTGGTGTCGCAGGGCTATTTTATTCGGTGATTTATCTCGTAAGCACGGTTGAGGAAGCATTGAACCAGATCTGGCGAGCACAGCCATCCCGCACTTGGACCCGACGCTACGGTGAATACATGGGGCTGCTATTGGTCGGTCCGGTTCTCATCTTCGCCGCTTTTGCCGTGATTGCGTCGGCCCAGAGTTACTGGCTCGTGCAACGGCTGGTGGACACGACTGTATTTGGCCTCAGGTTCGCGCTGCTAACGCGCTTTCTGCCATTATTATTTCTCTGGGCGGCATTCGCTTTTCTCTATAAGTTTATGCCTAGCACGCACGTGCCTCTGAGTTCATCGATGATCGGCGCCGGGGTGGCGGCAATTCTGTGGCAGTTGATGAGTATCGTTTTCACCGCATTCATCGTTAACTCGGTGAGCTATGCCGCGATCTATTCGGGCTTCGCGATTCTAGTGGTCTTTTTGGTGTGGCTGTATGCGGCCTGGCTGGTAATCCTGATCGGCGCCCAAGTCGGCTATCTACATCAACACTCCTCGGTTTACCTGCCGGGCGCTGCTGCGGCGAAGCAGGGTCACCTGTTTGAAGAACAATTGGCCTTAACATTGATGTGTGAGATTGGCCAGCGATTCATTACCGGCAAGCCTCCGGCAACGGAAAAAAATTTAAGCCGCGCGCTCGGAGTGCCGCCCGACCAACTCGACAGTTTGCTGGAGAAATACATCGGCCGCGGCTTGGTCCTGAGGTCCGCCGAGCCCGCCGGCGTCAGTCTAGCGAGACCCCCCGAACAGATACCGGCAACGGAAATTCTCGACATTCTGCATGGCCCGGCTGATCCCGGCAGCGATAACAGCGATCCGGTAGCAGAATTTCTGCGAAGGCGTGAGGCAATCATTCACGAAAATTTGGCAGCGGTCACTCTCAAAGATTTAGCGAATCCAGATGGCTCAGCATAGCGGTTAGAGTCAGTTGGTTATTGGCATGTCCTATGCGATGGGCATCCACGATACAACAAGGTTAAAACCAAGGAGGCGATCATGCTTTGGACCATATTCGTGGTACTTCTCGTTCTCTGGGCACTAGGTTTTGTTAGCGGCTACGCCATTGGCGGCTTCATTCATCTGCTTTTGGTAATCGCAGTGGTGGTGTTGTTGATTCAATTGATTCAAGGGCGAAGTTCAATCTGAGCCGACACCTCAGTTTAGGATTGACTTTTTGTAATTGTGATAGTATGGACAACTTACGCCTCGTGAAAACATAGATAATCCCAAACGACAGTCGCGTAAAGATTGGTAATCATTGCCGCTGCTTGTGGCATGCGTATGGTTTGTACGCATTAGACCAAGACGAGACGCAGGTATTTTGCATCTCAGTGGTTGCCCGAAGTGTAGCGTTCACAATACAGGCGAAGCAATACACAGTAGCGTTTGCCGGACACCGTTAAGGCATTTACATTGTATTAGTTCTGTATTTACAAGGCGCTAGTCTTTTCGCGGAGTTGGCATCTTCATTGCTCACAAAAGCTTCAAATTTTATCAGTTGGAGGTATTCTATGAAAAAAGTTTTCCTGTCTCTAGTGAGTTGGGCTTTGATCAGTTCGCTCGCTGGAGTTGCGCCTGTCGCTGCCGCACCCCGACAGGGCGCTAGTGAGCTTCAAGTATCGGGCGGATTTTTTCATGCCGAAGATACTGACTTCGGCAATTTAAACTTGGATTTGAGCTATGGGTATTATCTCAGTCCAGGATGGCAATTAGGCTTTCGACAGGCGCTCAATTACCTCTTCGTAGACGATGCCAGTGATCAATGGATCGCCACGACCGCGCCTTTCATTAATTATCATTTTCGAGTGACCGACATCATCGTTCCCTATCTCGGCGCTTTCATTGGTGCAGCGTGGAACGATGACGACATCACCGGAACTCTGGGCCCCCAGGTCGGTGTCAAACTATTCGTTCATGAACAGACTTTCGTAAATCTTGGTTACCGGTACGAATGGTTTTGGGATAAGTTCGAGCGCATCAATAATGAATCGGACAATGGCAACCATATATTCAATATCGGCGTTGGTTTTACGTGGGGCGGTTCCGGAGCCGGCACGAGAAGACCGTAACCTTTCTTCCGCCATCTAAAGAGATACCACGAATGTAAAAAGGCTTCTCACCGGGAGGTGAGAAGCCTTTTTGCGTTGTACACAAGGCTCGGTATACTCGCTGTTAACAGTTAGAACGCGTTCCCGGAACTCTCTCTTGGCACGTTTCAAGGATAAGTAGGGCCCTCGGAAATCGCATCGGTGATTCAGATTTGCGCCTATCCAGCAGCGGCATATTAAATCCGTCCCACAACTGCGCTAATTGGCTTTCAGTTTGTTCCACTTTCAAGACGGAGCACGGTTGGATGTCTAGTTTTCGTCTTCGCACTAGGCTTAATTGAACTTCCGAATAGAATTCCCAGTTGTGGCACATCCATTGCTCTTTGTACCTTTTCGACATCGGGTGCAAACGAAAGGAAGGTTTATGCGAAATTATTTACTATTACTGGCGTTATTGGGGCTAACACAATCGAGTTGTGCGTTTCTTGGTGGAGCAGCGACTGGAGCGGTGGCCACGGGCGCGGGTTATGAGATACAGGCGAAACGGCAGATGGATCGCTTGGATGAAGATTTCCAAAAAAGAAGAATATCGCGCGAAGAGTATGAAGATCGCAAAAAGCAAATAGAAAGAGGATCGATCATTTACTAACAGAGCTCTTGATCGTGAAATCGATAAAACAATTCTATCTCGTCCCAATAGCGATTGTCGCGACCTTGATCTCAGGTTGCGTTGTCGCGGATGGCGCAGCGCCGCGGGGCGACAGTAGGAACGATGATCGGCGTCAGCCGGCGAATACACGCCAAATAGATTCTCGGCAAGCGGAGCGGTTTTACCGCATCATGACACCGCTGCTAAAGAATATGGATCGTCCGAAATCGCCAAAAGATGTGAGGATCGGCATTATCGATGAAGCCGACATCAATGCAGCGAACGCCGGCGGTGGGGAGTTCTACGTGACCACCGGTCTATTAGAAAAAGCCAACGACGAACAGTTGCGTGGCATTATGGCCCACGAAATCGCTCATGATGACTTAGGCCATGTCGCCAAAGCTCAGGGTCTTGGCGTCGGCTTGAATTTGGGAGTGATACTTCTTGAGCAG
Organism: Candidatus Binatia bacterium; assembly: GCA_025924215.1. Lineage (GTDB taxonomy): Bacteria > Desulfobacterota > Binatia > UBA9968 > UBA9968 > WHTF01. Next base: position 29,614 of record JAICEJ010000003.1, on the reverse strand, counting down.
CTCATACCGGGCAGCAGCGCGGTGACGCCGATCGCCGGCAGTCTCATCGCCCGTGGCTATAGCCGGAACGAAGAGTATGCTGCGGATAGACATGGTGTCGAAATCTTGCGGCGCGCCGGATACTCCAAAGATGTTTTGATCAATGCGCTAAATTGGGTTTCTCGAAGTTCGGGAGGTGGAGGTGGCGGCGGCTTTCTATCTACCCACCCAGCCACGGAAGATCGTATCGCGCAGTTAGAAAAATTGCGTTAGCAAAGGACGCGCACGTGAAACCACAACCCGCGCTAACGACGCCTCGCGCGATTTTCACTCTAGCTGCGGTTTCGGCAATGCCCATGATCCATTGGGGCTGTGAAGAGCTTGCCTTGGTGGGGCGACCAGCACTGGACGCACACTCCCGCCGCGAGAATGTCGAGTTTAACGGCACGATTGAGGAGCTGGACCATAGCCGTCGCGAGCTTTACCTACGCACCCAAGAAGGGCACAGCCAGATTGTCACGTATACAAATCACACGCGGGTCGTCGTCGAGCGAAAGGAAATTTCTCCCACCGAACTCGGTCGCGGCGATACGATCGAGGTTCGGATGCATGGAACAGCCGACGGGCGCGTGGTGGCGGACTCGATCAGCTTGCGTGAACGTGGAAACGGCGACGCTATCGTCGAAGGGACCGTTGAGCGGGTGCTCAGCGATCGCCGGATCATCGAGCTGCGTACTTCCTCGGCCGCTTCGACCAGCGTGTATTTGCCGCAGAATTCTACTGAAATCACTGAGGAAGAGTTTAGCCAATTGCGCTCCGGCGATTTTGTTCGGTTTCAAGGCATCTTCCTAGGCGAGAATCGATTCGAATTAACGCGAATTCTCAAACGGTCCGAGTGACGAAGGAGAATCATCGATGCAGTTTTACATTTCCTTGCAGCCGCTGATCGCCTTGATTGCCGGAATCCTTATTTTGCTGGTGCCCAGATTGCTGAATTATGTCGTGGCTATTTACTTAATCGTCACCGGGATTCTTGGGCTTACGAGAATGTAGAAGGGAAATTTCTGAAAGCACGAACAGCTTCAACACGAGAACGGTTTAATATTGTGTTTTTCAAACCCGCCTAATACGCGGAGGAGGATAAAGCCATGCTCAGTTGGGCAATCACTTTTCTAATTATCGGATTAATCGCAGGGGTTCTGGGACTCACCGGAATCGCCGGAGCGGCGACACAGATTGCCTGGATCCTGTTTGTAGTATTCCTAGTTTTGTTTGTCGTCAGTTTAGTAATGGGTCGCCGCTCAGGGGTTTGAGGCGGCCATACATTAAAGTAGCGAATAGCAATATGTTTGCGCAGCATCCGGAGCTTCGGACTGCCGAGGTGAAGTATCGTGAAATCTTTTCGCATCCTCGTCGTCGAGGAAAATCAGGATCTTCTCGAACTTATCGTGAAGTACTTGGAGCTATGCGGTTGGCGCGCGTCGGCAGCAAACAGCCAGGAGGATTTTTGGCTACAGCTCGAGCGGCAAAGGCCCCATTTGATATTGCTCGACGTAACGATTTCAGGCAGTGGAGCTTCTTCGTTGCTTAGCGAGTTCAAGAGCGGTTCGCGCTTCACCGATATCCCGGTGATAGCCATGGCGGCGATGGGCTCAATTCGGGAGAAAAATCTCTGGATCGCTGCCGGATGTGACCGAGTGCTAGGCAAGCCGTTTCACTTGGACGAGTTGCGCCGGCTGGTCGAGTGTTTTGCTAATCACCAGAAGAATGAACAAAAAACAGGAGGAATCACAATGAAGAAACCGAGTAGACATTTTGCCGCAGTAGCGCTCCTAGCTGTCGCACTCTCCGGGTGTCAAGCGATGACCGGGCGAACGGCTGGGCAAAATGTTGACGACGCGCGCATCTCGACTGCGGTACAGGCCACATTGACGTCCGACAAGGCGTCGAATTTTACTCGTATCGATGTCGATACCACAAACGGCGTGGTTTACTTAAACGGCACGGTACAAAGCGCCGAACAGAAAGCGCGGGCCGAGCAATTAGCGGGTCGGGTTGACGGTGTTAAGAAGGTGGTCAATAACCTTCAGTTAGGCAAATCTTAGATTGCTTCGACGAGCTGCATGTTACGTTCTTATATCGCGGTTCGGGCGGCTTGCTGATTTGGCGGCGCAGCCGATGGACAACCGCCATGATCTGAGACGGCAGGCAACATGCCGGATCGGATCCGTTCTCCATGCCGGGCCAGCCAAGAGACCGCCCGCGCCCAGGCGGGAACCGCAAAAGCGGCGAAAGAAGCCGCCGGTCGAGGAGCCACCTTCACGTGAACCGGAGATATCAGATCCGCGAGACCCGCCTCCAGCCGGCGATCCTCCGCCCAAACGGCCGCCGAAGAAACTCAGCGCAACGGTTATGCTTGTTCCCCCCCTCATCTGGGCGCGGTCTTCCAAGGGGTGGAGCCATAACCAGTCTGTGCCATGAAGCCTGCCCGGCACGAATCGCCCGAGCCTCGGCAGGATGAAGGCAAGGCCGATCTCCAGGACTTGCTGCCCACCGAACGAGCTCTGGATATTCGCTCGGTTTCGCTCACCGGTCTTTTCGTACTAGCTACTTTTTATACACTCTACTTTGCCCGGGATTTTATTTTACCGATACTGCTGGCGTGGATCTTGAGCTCTCTCCTAGCGCCGGTCGTGCGCGCTCTCAAGCGCGTTCGCGTTGCCGAGCCATTGAGCGCCTTACTAATTATCTCCGCGCTCTTGGGCATACTGTCTTTGGGCATCTATCGTATGTCGGATCCGGTTGCGTCCTGGATTCAAAGAGCACCGCAGGTTCTCACTGATGTCCGCGCCAAGCTGCAGAACTTCATCCGCCCGGTTGCAGACGTGCAGGAGACTACCAAACAAATCGAGAAAATGGCGGGTCTGGGCAACGATCAGCAAACCGCCGCCGTGGAGCTCAAAAAACCCGGATTGAGTCAGGTTATCTTCAGCGGCGCCAAGGACTTCGCCCTATCTACCGGTGTGATGCTGGTCCTGCTCTACTTCCTGCTCGCTTCAGGAGATTTGTTTTTGTTGAAGCTAGTGAAGGTTTTGCCGACTATGGAGAACAAAAAAGTCGCAGTGGAAATTTATCGGCGCATCGAAAAGGACGTATCCACCTATCTGTCAGTGGTGACTCTTATATACATCGGATTTGGATGTGTGATCGGGATTGCCATGTACCTACTCGGCATGCCCAATCCTTGGTTGTGGGGAGTCATGGCCGCCGTTCTCTCGTACATCCCTTATCTGGGCGCGCTGGTGGGACTCACCACGGTCACGCTCGTGGCAATTCTCACATTTGAAGATGTTTTTCGCATCGTTCTGGTCCCGCTTGTCTATTTTACCGTTGACACGATTCAGGCCAATCTGATTTTCCCGATGGCCCTGGGCCGAAGGCTGGCGTTGAACCCCGTAATGATTTTTATTTGGCTCATCTTCTGCGGCTGGATCTGGGGAATCATCGGAGCATTATTGGCCGTTCCGCTCTTGGCGATCATCAAGATCATCTGCGATCAGGTCGAGCAACTTGCGCCGATCGGTGAATTCCTCGGGACTGAGAGCAAGGCCGCGCCTTCCTGACCAACCAAGATCGAACGTACTCGTCCCATCATTTTAGCCTGATCATCAAGAGCCCGGCATCTTCGGGTCTTGCAGAAGGGCTGGCCATCTGAGCGATCCGGCAGCGGAGTACGCATCATCGAATAGCGCAGCAATCGTCGAACAGGCTTAGAAATGCAGCCTTCAGTAACGTTTGTGCCAGAGAATACCAACACCGCTTGATCCAGCAGTGGACGTCGAACTTGTGATCTTCCAATCGGGTCCGATCTGGTATTCTATCGAAACTTCCTGTGCGGTTTCTCCCGACAGTTTCTGAGAGATGGAAACATAGGTACGCTCGCCTATGTACCGGCCGAAGCCGATCTGACCTCCGCCAGCATCGATCTCACCGAGGTCGAGTCCTAATCTGTCCAATCCCAGCGCCTCAGATACCGCCCCTGCAACTTTCGCCGCCGCAAGCCCGCCGGCCATCTCGGCGGCACTTTGCTGCAGTGTGTCCTGTTCGTTTCGATTCAAACTACTGACCGGCTTGCCAAAGAGCAGGAGCGCCAAAATATCGGCTTGCTCCAATGCCGGCTGGCTTCGCAGCGTCAGAACGGGTTTGTCCGCAGTGCCAGTGACAATGACTTCAACTTGGTATTGCGGTAAACGGTACTGCGCTACGATATCGAGCGCGGGATTGAGTGTTTCATCGCCTCTAAACTCCACCGAGCCACGAGTTAAATTAAAGCGCCTGCCTTGAAAACCGATCCATCCCCTTACGACTCTGATTGTTCCTGTCAGACTAATCTCTTTTCCGGCTTCTTTAACGGCCCGTAGTTTTCCACTTAGCTCCACGTTGGCTTCCGGGTGTCGGATCCACGCCTGATTCGGCACGACCACTGACAAATCCACTCTGGCGTCTCTCAGGAGTTCATTCTCGGCTGGTCGCGCGGTTTTGTTCTCTTGGGTCTGCGCCTGGGCGGGTTCTTCACCGCGGACGATGATAATGGTTTCATCGCGGGTGAGCGGTCTCTTACCACGACCAAGAAAAGCTAAATCCGGGCGCAGTTCGGCATTGAGCACTTCGACCTGGCCCTTCAAGGAAGGTTTTCCCAAAGGTCCCTGCGCTTCGATATTGCCCGCCACCGTTGCGCGATATCGTTGTGTTTCGATCGCTGGCCAGCCCGAAAGGGCGATAGAAACTTTGAAGTCCTCCGGGCTATAATCTTTCAGAGACAGGATACCGCTGCCGTTTAAACGTCCATCTTTGGCGCGGGCCGAAATCTGGCGCAGCGAAACAGTCTGTCCGTCGAACGTTGCGTCTGCATTGATGGCGGCGATCTGCACCCCCAGCGGCTTAATCGCGAGACCTCCATCTTGCAACTGAAATGTGCCGCGAAGTATCGGCTTGGTCATCGGGCCTCGGGCAGTGACATCCAAAGCGATGATACCAGCGATGCCCTGGGCCGCATCTCCACTGAACGCGTTTAAAAAAGCGATGCTCAAAGCGCTTGATTGAACGCGTACGTTCATATCGCCGGTGGTTTCCGCTTGCCACTGAGGGCTCCATCTCAAAATGAGTGGAATCGTGCCGTATGCGGTTAACACATGATCGGCGTCCTGGCGCACCGTCAACTTGATATCCGCGTTGGGAGATCTGTAGTCGATAGCACCGATAACACCGCCGTAGCTTTGTCCGCCGATGCTAGCATCGGTCAGATTCGCTGATGCGGTGATTTGCGGCGCTGCCGCTGTGCCGGTGACCTGAGCACGTATATTCAAAATCCCGCTCATGGGAAGCGGCTTGGGTAAAAAAGCCGAGACTGCGCTGATCGGCAAGCCTTCCACCGTGACAGCGAGATCCTGTTTGCCGCTGGTGGCGAATCGGCCGTTGATCGCTACCTGTTGGACGCGATTTCTTAGCAGCAAACCCTCGATGTCGAAGTTATCGCCGCGTACGGTGATCGTTGCCGGTCGGGAGAGCTGCCAAACTCCATCTTCGAGGCTCAAGCCGACTCTATCCAGTCGAGCGACCATCAGTTGCGGCTGATAGTCTACTTGCCCCGCGAGAATATGCGTGCGCTTGGCCTGATCCACGGCTTTCAAGTCGATCCCTATTTCGTAATTTTTTTTAGAGGAGAGTCCGATGGAACCGTCGAGTCTTTGCAGCGGGATGCCTGCTTGGATCTCAGCGAGTTCAACCTTCATGGTTCCTTGCGGCAGGGACTGCGTGCCGGCGAGGCGGAGGTCAAAATCGATGCTGCCGCTCTTGATTGTCGTATTCTGCAGCCGTAATCCCGCCAGCTTCATTGTGCCTTGTGACCGGAGGTCGGCAATATTGCCGCTGGCGCGTCCGGTCAGCTCCATAGAACCGGAACCTTGCTGATTCGCTAAAGCCAGCCACGGCGTTAGGTTCGCTGAGCGAACAACATAATCAAGCTTGCCGTTTTGCTTTGGCTCGAGACCGACATCGCCCTGCACCTTGAGCATTGCATCCTGAGTCCTGGCCGTTGCTTCCAGAATCTGAAGTCGCTGTTGTGCGAGATTGGCAACCACAGAACCTTCTTGCACCTCCACCGGCCCAATCGTGGACGGCAAGATCTTTAGCTCCGCGCGGACGATCATGTCGCGCGGCGAGAGCCCGGCGCCTATGACAGTGCCTTTTAGGTTGATCTTACCTGCAATTTGCTTCTCATTCCCAGCCGCTTTTTGTACGTCGAGATTCTCCACGCCAAGAGAAAGTTCGTAGGCAGGTCTCTCCTTGAGAGAAACTTCGCCCTGCCATGAAGCGAGACCCATTTTGCCCTTTAAGTTTCCATTGATCTGCGCAACGCTATCATGGACGCGACCGTCGATGGAGACTTCTCCCAGGGCCCATCCTTGAACAGCCGCACTTTGGATTCGAATAGCGCCTTTGACATCGAGATTAGCCAGCGAGAAACCCGTGCCGCGGCCCTCAAGAGCCGCGCTCGCAACCCCGCCGATATCGTTCCTGCCAAGCAATCTCGCTAGATCAAAACCGCTTAGGTTAATGTTTCCGCGATAACGTGGTGTCTCGCCCGCCTCTTCGAGCTCAAGATTCGCTGCCAATTTAGCGCCCGCCGCCGCCAAATCGATATCAAAAGACAGCGCATTGAGCGGTCCATTGACTGCGAGAGCCCCGACGACGTCTTGTCTAATCGGCCAGTCGGCAAACACACGGCGAATGTCAGGCGGGGCAAGCGTTTCAACGGCGATTTTCACGTCCAAGTTGGTGGCCTGCAGGTCGGCGATTTTGCCATTGAGTTTGACCCGCGAGTCTCCAGTCGTAACTAGGAGATTTGCCACTTCAAATGTGTCTGTGCCGTCAGTTTCACGGTACGCCAAGGCGCCATCGAGACTCAGCTCAGGCAGACCTAGGGAATTCAGGCGCGCGGCCATGCGACTAAGATCGATGGTGACCATTTTAGGGCGAGCATCAATCCGGCCGGCGACAGTTACGTCCTCTAGGGTGTAGTTTTGCGGTTTCGGACCCTCAAGTCTCAGTTCGATGTGTCCTTCTCGTAGACTGACCGAGTTCAAGGACAAAACGAGCCTTGAGGTTTCTTCGCTCTGTGGCTGCTTTGGGGAAAAAGCTTGCACGATGTTCAGCTGATTATCTTCGTGGCGTCTCAAACGAAGCGTCGGACGGCTGCCTGCGAGTTGAAAAACGTGCAAGCGACCCCATATCAGTGGGAATAGTGAGTAGGAAATGGTCAGGTCGGGCACCTCGAGAATTTCGGCGCCCTCGTGACGTACGACGACATCATGCAGAATGACATTGCCCCAGATAGAACCGTCTATTCGACCTAAACTGATGGAGCCCACGATCGTATCGTTGATTGCCGTCACCAGTTTATCGCGGACAAATTCACGAAACCGGTCGGTGTGAGTGATGATTGCCGCCGCGATGATCAAGACCAGCAGCAAAAACCCAAGGCTCACGGCTACGCGATACAAGATGGCCAACAATCTGTTCATTTTAGAAGGATGCCCCTACACTGAAGTGAACTTGCCAAGCACGGTCGCCGCGCGGCGGTTTGAACGGAAAACCGATATCTAGCCGCAATGGACCCACAGGCGTGGTATAGCTCAGGCCGAAGCCTGTTGAGAATTGGAGATCGTTCACGGGAATATCGAATGATTTTAACGAGACCTGCCCGAAGTCGACAAACAGGGCGCCCCCTAATTCCCGCCAAACCGGACGACGCACTTCCACCGAACCCTCAATCAAGCTGAGACCGCCGAGCGGTTCGTCGTCACTGTTGAGCGGGCCCAGGCGGCGCCTGCCATAGCCGCGGACACCGCCTTGGCCGCCGGCAAAGAAGCGCTCGAACAACGGATAGTTCTCTTTTGAACCGATAGCGTCGGCGACTCCCAACTTTAGACGTCCGGCAAAGATGGTGTCCCAACCAATCGGGAAGTACTTTTTCGCTTCGCCTGTCAGCTTGAAGAATTCGTAAGGGCCACCCCAGATGCCGCCGGCTTGATCCGCGTTGAAGGATACGATCTCACCTTGGGTTGGCTGCAATAAATCATCAGTGCTGTTCCAGACCAGCCCCAAAAAAGGACCGGTCAAAATACCTTTCGTTCTGATCTCTCCCAAGACTTGTGTCGTGGCCTCCGCAACATCGCTAAGTTGATTGTTATCGACGCGGTAGCCGAAAAAGCTGAGAAGCCTTGGCGTGAAGCGATGCTCAAGACGGCCGGAGAATCGACTTAGGGTTCGTTTGAAGGTTTCTTCTTCTTCCACAGCGTGGCGCAAGTGTAGCCCGGCCTGGGTGCGCCGTGTAAAGAAGTGAGGCTGGGTAAAATCGATGTCGCCGCTGGCGACGATCGAAGAGTATTTGCCTCGAATCCATAATCGTCTTCCATCGCCCAACCAGTTTTGATATCGCCAATCCAGTGAAACGTGGAATTCCTCCTCTGTGCTGTAACCCAATCCGACACTGATCTGGCGCGGTGGCTTTTCAGTTACCTGGACTCCCATCGGAACCACCGTTGGAGTTCCGGCACTCTCCCGGGGATTGATTCTAAGCGCGCTGAATAGATCCAACGCCAGGATTTGCTGGCGGGATTCCCGGATCTTTTTTAACGAGAACATTTCGCCAGGCTCGTAGGCCAGCTCTCTCACTATTAAATAGGGCTCAACCTGCTCGGTTCCCTTGATCTCGGTTTCACCAAATACAGCCTTGGGCCCCGGCTGCGCCCAGTACCGGACGCCAGCTTGGTCTTGTTCCAGATCTACTTCGGCGCGGCGTTGTGTCTGGGCATGCGCATGGCCGTTGTCCATCAGATGATTACGCAGCAAGAGTTCCGCATCTTGATACTTCTGTTCCCGGAAAATCTCGCCGGGTTTTATGGGAAATTTATCCGGCAAAGGCGGACGGTCTGGCGACTCATCGTTAACTTCTATAAGCACCTGCGAGATCACGACCGGACTATTCTCTTCCACGTAAATCTCGAGACTCACGAGACCTCGCGTCTCATCGGGATCGATGTTGTGAGTTATTCGGCTTTTGTAAAAACCCTCCGATTGATAAAACCGCCGCAGGCGGTCAAGGTCGGTGGCAAACGTGAGCGGATCGAAAAGTGGCCGCTCTTCCCAGAATCGATACCAGGGGCGTGCCTGGATTACCATCTCCGTGAGAAGTTGGTTATCAGGAAAACGTTGGTTGCCCGAAATCTCGATTTTTTCCACCCGCCACTCGCGGCTTGGATCGAGTTCTTCGACTTGAATAGCTGAAGCGCGGCACGCCAATATCAGCCACACCGCCAGTGCAGAAAACAAACAGGGTATGAATTTCATTTCCAGCTAATCTCGAATCCTAGTTCTCAACTAACAGCGTGATCAACGCAAGTGAATCGTTCGCTTTCTTGCCTTGCTTCTCTGGGCTTATCGCGTCCTGCAGATTCCGTTCATTTAAGTTTCCACCCTTTATCCCCGGGCTCAACAGGTCCGCAGCCGGCGCACAGCATGCGCACCCAAACAGAATGAATCCGTCCGTGCCTTTCTGGTTCGAGGCTTCGCTAATCATTACAGTGTGTCCGGGTGATGGGAGCTCGAAACGGGGTGGGCTCTGAAAGCGTTGACAAATGCCGGCAAGGCTGCTGAGAACGCGGCCGTCGTGTGTTCTGATTCTATCGTTGATCTAGGAGCATGGCCTATTCCCGGTAAGCCATCGTGCTGAGTAAAGCGTTTTCTGCTTGGCGTGAGTCGAGGCGTGTGTGCTGCACCACGATCGGCACGTCCGATTCGATGACGCTGGCAAAATCGGTAGCAAGTGGAATTTTTTCCGGATCCCTCAAATCGTTAAACCGCACGTGCTTTGTCCGGCGCGCCGCCACTGTAATCGCGTAGGGGCCGGCAGGTTCGCGATCAGAGAAGAAAACAGTAATGAGGACGTGAGCATTCTCATCCGCGGTGTTGAGCAAGCAGACGGTCTCATGGCTGGTAAATTCAGGTTCGGGACCGTTGCTCCAGCCGGGAATATAGCCCTCCGGGATTGCCCAAATCCTCGCTCCGATTGCCTTCATGTGTGTCTCCTAAACAGCGCAAAAACGCAACGAGCATGCCAGCACAAGTAGCGATTCGTTTTTACAAAAGGGTTTGTCCCAGGTCGGAATTCACCTTTTATGGTGCGTCTTCGGTGAGGCGGCCATCGAGCTGTGCCAAGCTAGCTAGATTGACAGGATCTTGATTTATCAGAGATATAGTTAAATGATGACCCAGGTCGTAGGACCTCAATAGAATTCGCGCAGTCACTTAAGTGTGGCTGCAAAGATAAGGATACGATGTCTGCCAACGAACCAGCAATTCATAGCCAAACCTGTCCGCCGCCTCTCGATGAGAACGTCCTGGTGTCACTGTACAAAGGGATTCCTGAGGCGATCATCGTTATCGAGTTCAAGTCGCGCTGTATCGTTTACTGGAATGAGGGCGCAACCTTGTTGTTTGGCTATTCGGCTCAGGAGGTCTTGCAACAGACCACCGAACGGCTGTACCTCGACAAGAATTGGTTCGATCGTATCTATCAAACCTCGATTCCCGACATCGAGCAAAACGGCTGCTGGCGCGGTGAATGGCAGTATCGCCGCCGTGACGGATCGCTTTTTGCCGCGGAAGCAACATGCACGCTTCTGCAAACTGATAGGGGCGCCTACGTCGTAAAAGTGATTCGAGAAGTTACCGAACGCAACGAGGCGGAGAAGATTATTCTCGAATTAAATCAGCGTTTGGCGCAGCGCGTGATCGAACAAACATCCGAGTTGATGTCGAAAACCGAGGAGCTTCAGCACGAGGAGGCGCAACGCAAGCAGGTCGAGCAAATCCTCGGGAATTTGCTCCGCAACATCACAAATTACGCGGTTCTGATATCCGATGCCGATGGCCGCATCGTTGACTGGAACCGCACCGCAACCCGCATCCTGGGCCGCGAGAGTGATGATATGGCGGACCAGCGGTTGTCGGTTTTCTTCGCCGATCAGGAAGGCAGACAGGCGTTGATAAAAAAGGCGCTTGATGAGGCGAGTGATCAAGGAACATTTCGCGACTACCAACTGTTGGTGCGCAAAGACGGCTCACAGTTTTATGCTAGGGTCATCGTCTTTGCGCTACGTGACGATGCCGACGGTTTGCAGGGATTTTTGATTTTGTTGCGCGATGACTCGCAGGAACGAAATCTGCGAGAGAAGTTAAGGGAAAAGGAACATCTGGCGGCGATTGGAACCGCGGCATCCATGCTGGCTCATGAGATTGGCAATCCGCTGAACGGCATTTCCACGACGGTCCAACTGCTGGAGCGATTTATCAGTCGAGAGGGCATCAAAGCTCCGCCGCACATGTTAGCGACGTTGAAGGACTTGAAGAGCGAGATCGACCGGCTTACTTCTCTGCTGAACGAGTTCAAAACGATTGCGCGACCTCAAAAACTTAGTCTTCAGCCGGTGAAGCTCGCCAGCGTCGTTCAAGAAACGATCTCGGGATTGGATATGGACGGCAAAGGGGACGTTCAGATTATGTGGGAGTGCTCGCCGGATCTGCCGCCAATCCGCGGCGACGGGGCAAAACTCAAACAGGCGTTACTCAATCTTTTTAAAAACGCCGTAGAGGCGATGCCGTACGGCGGCACTTTGTCAGTAAAGGGATACTTGAGCGGCGGCTCGATCTGCATCGATATCAGTGACACCGGTATAGGTATTCCCGATGATCTGAAGGTCTTTGATCTGTTCAGCTCGACAAAGCCGCACGGTACCGGTCTGGGGTTGTTCATTGTGCAGCAAATTATCCTTGCGCACGATGGCGTAGTTTCTTATGCCAGCACAGTAGGCAAGGGCACCACCTTCCACTTGACCTTACCAGCCAATGTGACAGCGGAAGCCGCTGCGGACATTCGCCGCAACTAGCGTTACGCCGACAACGCGCTGCCAAGCTAAGCCCGTGTGCATCAATCTCTGATTACTCGGAGCCTAGGCGACCTTCAAGCTCATCGTCCTTGAATGGCAGTCGCTCGATGTCGCCATTTGCTCCTAGCATACGCTGTCTCTTTTCCCGGGCGGTTGCACAATCGATACAGAGCGCCGCTGTTGGCATCGCCTTAAGCCGGCCATGACCGATATCATTGCCGCATCGTTCACACTCGCCGAAAGTTCCCACATCGATTCGTTCAAGAGCGTCGTCGATCTGGCGTAGAAGGGTCTGGCCGCGCTCGGTCAGGCGACTCTCCAAGCGAGTCATGCGATCCTTTTGCGCGCTCTCTTCGAGCTCGCTCTCACGGTCTTCTAACGATGGCCCGACTTCGTTCTGGCTGCCGACAATTTCTTGCAGCAGCAGAGAGGATCGCTTGCGCCGCAGAGTCGCGCCGAGTTCCTTGGCCAATCGGTTGTTCATGGAAGTTCTCCCTTAGTTTACATTAATGAAGGATGACGCGAGATGATAACTGCGACATCGGTCACGAGTCATCCTTCGTATCTTTTTGCCTCGTGTCGCCGCTCTCACCGCAAGCCTGGATTGCTCGCGCCACGTTAGGCCCTGCTTCGAGTGCGCGTTAATGGTTTTCAAACGTGAAGCTTCCTCTAAAAGCGTCAGCTTGGTCTGCAAAGCGAGGGCCAAGGATGGGCATGCGTGCCATGAAGCTAGTGCGTCATACTGACTATGGCGAAGCATTAGAATACAGAACTTAGCGATCAGGCTAAATGTGCTTCAGCGTCCTAGAGTTGGCATACTACTCGGATTTCGTCGTCCCACGAGTGGGAAGAGAACATCTGCCCAATAGTTTTTCGTTGAAGTTTCTGCGTTCTTATGAAGCGCACGAAACAGAACTAGTCTCTGAGACGGTCAAAACAATTTTACTCATCGTGGCATTTGCATTGCGTTTGTGTAATGAAGACACGGCAACGATAATCAGATAAGGGGCAAATAGATGGGAACGATCGCCGGAATTTTCAATTCGAGGAAAGAAGCCGAACGGGCATTTTCGGAGCTGCAAACTGAGGCGGGCTTCCGCAATGAAGATATCGTACTGCTGGCGCCGGGAAGCTCCGCAAAAGACCTCGATGCGGTGCCGACAGATGAGGGTGAGCAGCCCGGTATGGGAAGCGCCATCGGTGGCGTTGTTGGCGGCGCGGTTGGACTAGCCGCCGGAAGTGTCGTCGCAAGCATTGTCTTGCCGGGTGTCGGCACCATACTGGCGATTGGTTTAGGTGCCGGGGCGTTTGGAATCGGTGGGGCAGTGGCTGGCGCGGTGACCGGCGGCGCGCTTGAGAATCAGCTTTCAACGGGATTGCCCAAAGATGAACTGTTCTTTTATGAAGATGCTTTGAGGCAGGGCCGAACTGTGTTGATTGCCAGGTCCCAGGACGACGATGTGATTGAAAAGGGAAGAGCTGTGATCGAGCGCAACGGCGCTGAAAGCGTTGATGCTGCCCGTGACAAGTGGTGGATCGGAATACGTGACGCCGAAGAAGCGCAGTATGACGCGCCGGACGGCGACTTTCACAGAAACGAAAGCCGCTATCGCACCGGCTTTGAAACAGCTCTCCATCCTGATTGCCGCGGTAAAGCCTATGAAGCTGCGGTACCGAAGCTGCGCGAGTTGCAGCCGGATATTTGTGACGACGAAACCTTTCGTCGCGGCTATGAACGCGGTCGCGCCTATTATGCCGAGCGAGAAAGACCACTCGCTAAAACCCAGACACCATAAATACCAGAATACCAGCCAGGAAGTTCACTAAAAGCGGGCCGGGGGTCTCTCATTCATCCGTCGGTGAATCCGCGTCTTTTCGGGTGACACCGTGTATGTCGCTGATCTGAGAAAGTGTCCCGTTCCATGTGCCGCAATCGCTACAAAGCGTTGGCTACGGTTTCCGTCAAGCCGGACTCAACTCGTTGAGATGCTCAATTAGGTGCGCCGCCTTTGGAATACGGCTGCTCGGAGGTGCTGGCATATCGCTTGCTCTACTTACCTTAGTGCGATCGAAGCGGGTTTCCATCTTGATTGTTCAACAAAGAGGAGGAATCAACATGAAAGTTCATTATCTGATATTCACAGCTGTATTGCTCGCTCCTGCCCCTCTGATAGCGGCGGATGGCACCGCCAAAAAGGGCGACACCGATCGAAGTCGCTACAGTGACCGTGATCAGAGAAAAAATTATGATGATGAAGAGGAGAAATTGGAGCAGGCGCTGAAGGCTGGACAGGACAAAAACTTCTACAGGCGCGAGCTGGAGAAGATGGGCTATCAAATTACCTCAGTGAATTATGACAAACCTGATTACGCCGAATACGAGATTGTGAAAGGCAATAATTCGTTTGAAGCGCAGATAGATTTTGATAAGAACGGCAAAGCCACAAAAGTAGACATCGCTCCGAATCTATGGCGAACAGATTCCACCAAGGCCGCTTTGCGAGGAAAAAAGGTTTCCGCGCCAAAGGGTGCGATAGCTAACCCTGAACGTTACAGCGACCGGGACCGGCGTAAGGCTTACGACAGCGAGGAGGAGAAGCTGGAGAAGACACTGAAGACCGGCGAAACCAAGCAGAGCTATCGAAGCCAGCTCGAGAAGATGGGTTACAAGATCACATCCGTCAATGCTGATAAGCCCGATTACGTAGAGTATGAGATCGTCAAAGGCAACGACACCTACGAGGTGCAGATCGATTTTGACAAGAACAGCGGCAAGGCCACCAAAGTCGACGTGACTTCGAATTTGTGGCAAGCGGACGCAACGGATAAGGCGCTCAGCCAAAGACAGGAAAAAGCTGCGAAACGCTAAGATGCAACGGAGAAACGGCCGACAAGGCGTGATCCCGCTAGGCAGCTTGATAAACGATTGGTTCTGAAAACCCGTGGCGCGTCGATAAGCGCGCCACGGCCAACCGGAGTAGTATCAGTCAAGTACGAGAGGGATGATCGAGTCTGTATAGCACCCGTGGAGGACAACACATGAGCACTATTCTTATCATCATTCTAATACTCTTGCTTATCGGAGCTCTTCCCACATGGCCCTACAGTGGCGGTTGGGGATATTATCCTAGCGGCGGTCTTGGGCTAATTTTATTAATTATCATCATCCTCGTGTTGATGGGCCGTCTATGATCGCTAACTGAATGCCACTGGCGATGTGACGCCATTTTCTGTTTATGAAAAGGGGTCTAGTTTGGCTCGCAGCCATTCTCGGTTCGCTTGTCGTATTAGTATTTATCGCCGCCTTTTTCCTTGATGAACCGTTACGCCGCCGGACGGAAGCCAAGATCAACGCGGCATTAAAAGGCTATACCGTCCGAATCGAAAAGCTGGATTTTCACCCGATCGGATTTAGTCTGGATCTCGAAAATTCAGTTATCACACAGGACGCCAACCCCGAACCCGCCGTTGCGGAAATACCGAATTTGACCGCCAGCGTTAACTGGAGAGCTTTGCTCTCCGGCCACGTGGTAGCGGATTTCGAAATAAACAACCCGAAGCTGTTTCTCAACTTCAAGCAATCCCAGAACGAAATAAAAGATAAAACTCCGATAAAAGAGCGAGGCTGGCAGGATGCGGTGCAGGCTATCTACCCGCTCAAGATCAACGAGTTGGTCATTACTGGTGGCGAGCTTACCTATGTAGATCAAGGCCAGTACCGTCCGCTCGAACTCACCAATGTTAACGTCACGGCTTATAATATTCGTAACGTCATTTCTCAAGAAGGCGAATATCCGTCGGAGGTTTATATTGACGGAACTGTATTTAAGAATGGCAAAATTGTCCTTCAGGGAAACGCGGACTTTCTTGCGGAACCGCATATTGCCATCAAGGCAGAAATTCAGGCAAATCAAATCGAGCTGGATTATTTCAGGCCTATAACGGAACGTTACAATTTCTCAGTCCGTCGCGGTGTACTTAGCACCACCGGTACTATCGAATACGCGAAGAACAAAAAAATTCTCAGCGTGCCAACGCTCAACGTCCAAAATCTGCTGGCGGATTACGTGCATACCAAGCCCGCGACTTCTCCCACCAAGGAACTGTCGAAAAAGGCAGATAAGGTCATTCGAGAGCACAGCAACGAGCCTACCCTTGAATTGGACGTCAACGACGTCAATATCAGCGACAGCGAGTTGGGAATTGTCAATAAGGCAAGCGAGCCCCAGTACCGGTTGTTTGTCACTGGCGCCCAAGTCAAAATTCAAAACCTCAGTAATCAAGGCGAAGAGGGCACCGCGACGATCACAGCAAGCGGCAGATTTATGAATTCGGGAAAAACTCGTCTGGTGGCGCGCTTGAGACCCAAAGGGAAGAGCCCCAACTTCGACCTGCAATTAGCCATCGATCAGTCGGAGCTCAAAGCCCTCAATCCTTTGCTCAGAGCCTATGTTGGCGCCGACGTTGTCGCCGGCCAGTTCTCCTTCTACTCAGAGATCGCGGTGCGTGATGGATCGATCAACGGCTACGTCAAACCATTGTTCAAGGACGTCGACGTTTACGATCCGAAACAAGATCGTAAGAAAGGGATCTTCACTAAACTCTACGAAGGCATTTTAGGGGGGCTCTCCTGGATTCTGGAGAATCGTCCGCGCGAGGAGATCGCTACCACGACCAAAATTTCCGGCAACCTTTCAGATCCGCAAACCAGCGTGACCGACATAATCCTGGGCCTTGTGCAAAACGCTTTCTTCAGAGCGATTCTTCCCGGGTTGGAACGGGAGATCGAAGTCGGCGGCAGGAAAGGGCGCTAAAAACAGCTTAGCGACTGAATGAACACTGGTGATTAAGGCTTTTCTTTTTCCTCCGCGGCTTTCGTCCAATGCGCTACCTCGTCCGCTGACATGATGTTCAAACGGGCGTCTTTATAGCCCCAATGTTCCGTGTCAACGCGAAATTGTGAACGGGAAAGAAGCGGTCCCTGGCATACCTGTTCGTCGGTAAACGATTCGCCGAACTCCCTTTGGAGCAAAACGATAAGCCTATGCTTCACCCAGCGAGGAATTTTCGCCCGCTCGGTCGGATAGATGAACTCAAACAAGATCACATGACTCAGAAGCACTCGCCAATGATCGCCAAACAAGCCGATTAACCGTTTCCAATCTATCGCATCGCTTTGCGTACGGATCAGATGGGCGACATCGGCGCCGTCATAGCGTTCCCGCTCCATGATGAACGCTTTCTGCCAGATCATTTCTTCGGGAGCGCAGAGAAAAACCGGCATCTCGAACACTTCACTGGGGACGGCGCGCTCGAACCAGCTCTCGGTGACTTTGCATAGTCCGTTGCCCGAGCTAAAAATCAGATCGACGTACTCGGTCCGACCGTCGTTATAAACTTTGCCGAGCCAATGCGAGAATGTCAGCTCGGTCGGATAGCCAGCTTCGGCAAGCGCCTCGAGCGCCGCATGAACGTGCTTTTCGAGTACGAAGATATCCAGATCTCTCACCTCTCTTTGAATGCCGGTGAAATGTTGCAGCGCAAACCCGCCGCTGATTAGAAACGGTATTTCCGCGTGTCGCACAATATTTAAAACGTCTCGATAAAAGACGTGGTTCAGTTTCTGTTCAGGCGGGGTTTGCACGGTGATCAGCCTTTCATTTGGGGGATCCGTTGCCCCGGGGTAGATTCAAAATGCGGTAGGGGAGTTGTCCGGGAAAACTGTACTCGAGAAGTTTCATGGCGACGTTATAAACCGGCACACCGGTTTTGGTTTTTCCTTCAGGGACGCCATGATGCGCATGACCGTGAAAGGCAGCGGTTACGGAAAATCGATTTAACGGCTCCTCCAGCCGGCTCGACCCTAAAAAGGGATAAATCTCCAGCGGTTCTCCCATAACTGTCGCCGCGATCGGCGAGTAGTGCAGCAAAGCGATGCGATGCGTCGTGCGCAGCTTGGCCAAGGCCGATTCGAGTTTTAGGGCTTCGTCCACAGCCTCGTGCACAAATCTCTTCATTATGGCCTCGCCCCAAGGCGCAAGCAGCCGTTCGCCAAAGCCGCCGGCGAAACCCTTGACCCCAGCAAAGCCGATCCCCTCTATCTCGCATGCCTCGCCATCAAGCAGGAGAACGCCGCCATCGGTCAGTATCTTTTGCACCTCGTCGATCTTGCCGGACTCGAACTCGTGATTGCCCATCACAGCGATGACGGGGATCCGTTTAGTGAGGTCGCTTAATTCTTTTACCAGCACGTGAGCTTCTTCAGGCAAGCCGTAATCCACCAAATCACCGCACAGCAACAGTATATTGGCGGTTTCGCTGATTTGGGAAAAGAGCGCTCTGAATTTGCCGGCGAAATTACTTTTACAATGGAGGTCGGCGATAGCGGCGATGTGAATCAAGTTGTCGGCCATGCATGCGCCCTTCGTTTACAGGATTGCAGTTGTCTTTGAATCTGATCGCAATAAAACGGCGGCCATCGAGCTACACAGCCGATGACCGCCGTGGTTAGGAATACACAAGTACGCCACTCTGCGCTACTTGCTTATAGCCTGCGTTCCCAATCACCGACTTGGCGCTCGGCTTCTTCCTTGCTCAAACCGTATTGCTTCTGAATCTTACCGACCAGCTGGTCGCGCTTGCCCTCGACCTGATCTAATTCATCATCGGTAAGTTTTCCCCACTGTTCTTTAGCCTTTCCTTTGAATTGCTTCCAGTTGCCCTTCATTTGATCCCAGTTCATGACAGGCCTCCTTTATAGCTTTATTCGTTGTCCGATAGGAGCAATCGACATACCGGAGGTATTTAAGGCGATTAGTATCGGCTGACACAAATTTCACCGTCCCGGAAGTGCCGCAAAATATAGTGCCATGTCTTGAAATCGGCACACAAGTGTCTCCGATCCAATAGATCAAAGGTCAGGGGTACCAGTTCGTTTCGAGATCTCAGCGGCGCGAAAAACTCACTCTCGCTCGGCAGGTTTAGCTCCTGAAGTTTCTCGGTTGCGACAATCCTTTTCATGCTGTTCTGCTTCCACCAACGAATTAAATTTTTCACCGCACGAACGACATGGGAACTCTGTATTGTCGATGTCTTTGCGTTCAGGTACACGTGTATCATTTTTCATATAGGTCCCCCGCGGCCTCAGAGATGTGCAACCGCTATGCCACGGTCGGGGACTGGTACTGAGTTGGTGCTCGCATTGGAATGGCTTTTGCGCTTCGTAGGTCGCTCTATACAACGCCGGCGGTTGCTCCCGGACGGCACGCCTATGAAAATTGCTAGAAGCATGTAATGGTATACGCTGGTAATTCAAGTCGCGAGTTTGATAGAAGACATTTAAATGTTTGAAGTGAAAGGCGGAGGCTAACATGGAACACAACGGCTCAGACAGAGTATCGGATAAAGTACGAGATCTTGCATCTCAGGTCGGTGAGCGTGCTGGGTCTGCAAGGGAGCAGGCCTCCGAGGCTGCTCGTCGTACTGCGGCCAAGGTCGGTGATCAAATGAAGACCGCCGCGGAACGAGTAAGGCAAACAGGGCCTCGGGTGGAGGCTGTCGTGCACAGCACGGCAGAGACTATCGCCGATAGGCTGGATCGGGGTGGAGCTTATTTTAGGGAGAGGCAGTACGAACAACTTATCGATAAGGCGACAAGGTATATACGTCAAAATCCGGTAACATCGCTGATCGTCGGCGTCGTCAGTGGTTTATTGCTCGCCCGCAAAGTACGACGATAGTTGCTACGGTCGGTAGTACGAACAGCAACGAGGGCAAAACGCAAAGGATGTCAGATGGAACCATCGAAGAATGAGATTAGACGAGAAATTGAAGCTACCCGCGCCGCTATGGCAGAAAAAATCGAGACGCTTGAAGCACGTGTCGGTGATGCCATACAGGAAGCTAAACGTACGGTTGACCCCAAGTACCAGACGCAAAAGCGACCATGGCTGATGGTCGGCCTGGCAGTGGCAACGGGCTACTTGTTTGAAGGCATCATTTTCGGAAAAGCTCCACCCCGAGGGCGAGGGCGCAAGTTTTCAATCGATCCCGAACGGCGCGCCTACCTGGAAGGCAAACAGAAAGCCGCCGGCGGCGGAATCCTTCGGAGCATAGCCACAGCAGCCGGAGTTGCCCTGGCGCGGGACTACGCAAATAAGATAGTTTCTGGACGCAGTCTGCCTTCACGCTCGGCTCCGAACGAAGATAGAGCGAAGGTTAGGTCCCCGTACGAATTATAATCCTGGCGTTAGTACCTCATCAGTAAGTGTGTCGGATTTGGCACACCCAGTGCGTCTTTTCACGGAGACCGTCCCAACAGTAGTACAGCACTCATCGATGCTGTCGGTTTCGCCAATGTATTTGGTATATTGAAAAAGCGTCTTGGCTGGAATATGTTTTGCCTTTGCGGTTACAAGTTACAGCTGCGCAGCTTTAATCTTGTCGATGCACAGGAGGTGCGATCATGAAGTCGCAACGCGTCAGGTGGGAAGAACAGAGTTTTTGGCAATTAGTATTTGGTCAAAGTAAAGTTAATGGGGCTCGATATGATGGCGAGAATTTGACGACATCCCCTTGGCGCTGGCCCACGAACACTTATTTGCAACGGCGTCGTCAATTGTTGAAAAACAGCCAAGCGTTTAACCAGGCCGACCAAGATGAGACCGGCGGCGTTTTTTATGACGCCCTCTACGATAACGGTAACCAGGCTCTTGCTGAGTTTCGCGAATCGAGTTCGTTGCGGAATAATTGAGAACATCGATTTTCTTTTCTGCCTCTGCTGCAATCTCGCGCTGTTTAGGAATCCTTAGGCCGACAAAACACTCGGCCATTTTCTTTTTGCGTGTCATGCGAGCAGCACTCACACACAGCGGCGCTGAATAGCGGCTTTTTTTATTGAAACTTACTTTAGGAATCGTCCTGCGCCGCGCGGTGGATGCGGCGCAGGGATGGAACGTCCATGTCGGTCAGAAAGATACTACAGCCGGAGAAGAACTGCTGGACCATCAGCGAAGTCACCAAATCGGGCCTGCTCATCGATGGCAGGGATTATTACCGCGCGTTTTATCAGGCCGCCCGAATTGCCGAGGATTATATTCTCATCTCTGGTTGGCAGTTCGACAGCGACGTGGCGCTGCTTCGCGGCAGGGATGCCGACGCCGCTGAAGAGTCCGTTCAATTCCTCACGTTCTTGAATAATCTCTGCGAGCAAAACCAACGTCTGCACATTTACATCCTCGCTTGGGACTTTACAGTGCTCTACAGCCTCGATCGCGAGTGGTTTCAGGATTGGTACTTCAATTGGACTACGAATGAGAGGTTCACGTTCTCCTTTGACTGCTGCGACTGTTTCGGCGCCGCGCACCATCAGAAATTCGTCGTGATCGACGGCAAGCTAGCCTTTGTCGGTGGCCTGGATATTTGTTCAGGCCGGTGGGACGATCGCGACCATCCGGTCGATAGTCCGGTTCGTGTGAATTCCGACCAGAACGGCTATGGCCCGTTTCACGACATCCAATCTTTCCACGTCGGCCCGGCGGCTCAGAAGCTGGCCGAGCTGTTTGTCGCCCGCTGGAACTGCGTCACCACGGGGACTCTTCAGTTGCCGAAATCATCGTCGAATTACCAGCTCCCGTTTCGACCTACCGTGGCGATTCCGGCAGAGTTCATTGCGATCAGCCGAACCCAAGCCGGAACTGCGGGGGAGCAAAAGCCGATTCAGGAAATCCGCAGCTTATTTCTCGATGCGATCGACGCCGCAGAGGAGTTGATCTATGTCGAGAATCAGTATTTCAGCTCCAACGCGCTGTACAAAGCTTTGGTCGATCGTATGATGAATGCGCGGCGCTCTCATTTGGAAATCGTCCTAGTCATCGCCAAAGATGCCGAAGCTTTTGTTGAGCAGCTTTCGATCGGTGTTGTACAGGAAAAACTGCTTCGAGAACTGCAGAGTGTCGCAGCGGAGACAGGGCACTCCTTCGGCATTTATTATCCGGCTTCGGTCCGAGGCGACGGTAAAGAAAGCGCCACGTATATTCACTCGAAGCTTTTCCTGGTCGATGATCGTTTCCTGAGTGTCGGCTCGGCCAATATGAACAATCGCAGCTTGGGACTCGATACCGAATTGAACGTTGCATGGGAAGCGCCTGCGGGGGAGAGTGAAGTTGGCCGCGCGATTCGCGCTGTTCGCGTTGACCTTTTGGCCGAACATGTAGGAGCGCGGGAAGCTCAGGTACTCGAGAATCTAAGCCGGAGCCGCGGTTTGGTAAAATATCTGAACAGCTTGGCAGACAGCGGATCTTACCGGCTCCGGCATCACCCGCTGGATATTGTCTCTGAAGATTATCTCTGGGTGACCTCTGTGCTCCCGGAGGGCTTGCCGTTCGATCCTGAAGGTCCCTTTTATCAGGAAGACCGCTATGAAGGAATTTCCGCCACGGAGGATTCGTTTTTTAGTCGTGGGGTGAGCAATTTGAAAAACTGGTTGCTGAGTCTAGGACAAACGTTATCTCCACGTTGACTGATTGGAAATCTGGTCAGGTTCTAAACCTGAACCACAGCGAAATCAGGGTAAGCTGCCCAGCAGAAAAAAGAGTTTAAGAATTCGCCACAGCGGCGCCGATTCCGCACGATGACGGTGCCTGTTTGATTGCGCCGGATAAAGAGGCGTCTCTGAAACTGTTTTCCGTCGCTTCCTGTCCAGCGCGGCAGTTGTCACAGCGAGCGCAATCGCCATCGACCTCCTCGTCAAAATAGTCGAGCAGATAACGCATTCGGCAGGTGGTAATCTGGCCAAAAAGCATCATTGCGTCTAAACGTTGCCGGTCGCCGTTATGACGCTGCTCGTATTCTTCGAGAAACGCGGCGAACTCCTGATCGGTGTTGAAGTCACGGATTTTGCTCACGTGAGGTTTGCGCTGTATTATTCCCGTGCTTTCCAAGAGCGCGAGAATAACCTTGACTCGTTTCTCGGTCAGATCGGTAACCTCGGCCAGCCATTGCTCGGTAGTTCGGTCCCCCAAATCTTCTGGTTGCGGCATTTGGTCCAATGTCCGATACAGCGCCAAGGACTCATCTCGACGCGGATATTTGCCGCCGAGAAAGTAGGACTGAACGCGGCGATCCTCAAGCCGATAGAACAGTATCGCCCGGGCCGGCTCGCCGTCGCGCCCCGCGCGTCCCGTCTCTTGCACATAAGTTTCGATGGAGTCCGGAACCGCATAGTGAATGACAAAACGAATATCCTGCTTATCAATGCCCAAACCGAACGCCTTGGTTGCGACCATCACATCGATCTCGTTGGCCATGAACGCCTGTTGGTTGGTTTCGCGCATCGGTGTCTTCATCCGGCCATGATACTGGCCAGCGCGAAATCCTTCCTCGATCAACCATTGGCATAGAGCATCGACCTGTTTCACGGTGGGCACATAAATTATCCCGGCGCCGCCGGACTGTTCCCGTAGAATTTCTTTGAGCCGATCTCTTTTGACGTCCTCGTTGACGGTACGAACGACCTCGAAAGCGACATTCTTTCGTTCGATACCGATACTGATCACCTCTGGGTCGGTTAACTCAAGCTGCTTTAATATATCTGTCGCGACTTCGTCAGTGGCTGTCGCTGTCAAAGCCAGCACCGGAGGATGCCCGAGCTCTCGGATCGCATTACGCAGTGACAGGTAAGCCGGGCGAAAGTCATGGCCCCACTGCGAAACGCAATGGGCTTCATCGACGACCACCAGTGACACACCGGCCTTTTTTAGAATCTTGAGATATCCTGCATTCTCCAAATGTTCCGGAGTGACGTAGATCAGCTCTGTTTGTCCGCTTTGAACGGTATCGATGTTTTCCTGTTCTTCGTTTGAGCTTAGCGTCGAGTTCAACTCAACGGCAGGAATGCTTCGTTCTACGAGTTTCTCCTGCTGATCCTGCATCAACGCGATCAGAGGAGAGACAACCAAAACGGCACGCGGAAGAAACAGAGCAGGCAATTGATAGCAAAGCGATTTGCCGCCCCCGGTAGGTAATACCCCCAAAGCGTTCCTTCTCTCCAGGACCGCCTGAATGAGCTTGCGCTGGCCGGCGCGATAACGTTTGATGCCGAAACGCCGTTTAGCCTTTTGCTCATTGATATCGTTCCACTCCCATGCTGTGTTCATACTTGCTTCTCCTGCTTTTGAATCCACTCTGATCGGTGCTTTGGCGTTGCGATGGGTGGCCGGGGAGTATTTTTTAGTCGCTCCAATACCGTGAGCGGCCGTAATGTTGGTAGAGACGCGACTCGTAGTCACGATCGAGAACGGTTGTCTCATCGTACTGCGGACTAGTTTTTATCTGTTCCTGGGTCAGATCGACGTAGACTCTCGAATCGGCCTCAACCATGTCCTTGACCCATTCCGGCGAGATCAGCACTGTCTTACCTGGCCACCAATTTGTCGTATCGATCAGCAGATAACGGATTACCCAGGTTTGATCATCGATGATGAAATCCTCCAGATGGCCAAGGTCGCCATCGGTGGTTTCAATATAAGAGCCGAGTATGTCCTTGGTGCTACGCAAATGAATGTCCTCGAAATCCGATTGCTGGCCCAACGCCGCGGCCTCCGGACCGCTTGGGGCTGGTGTAGCTGCGCTAGGATCAACCGCCGCTGGAGTTGTTAGCCCCGCACTCAACCAATAATAGGGAAAGTTGTAGTAGTCATAAAAGCTGCTCTCCTGTTGGCGCGACACCGGTTTATCGGTGTCGATGCTTGGGCTATTTTCGATTTGTTGTCGGGTAAGGTTGACGTTGAAAACCTCGCCGTCCCAATCCACCGCGCCGAAGAAGATCGGCGAGATCAGCACTTTTCTGCCGCTCAGCCAACCTCCGGTGTCGGCAACCAGATATCTGATCGTCCACTTGTCGTCATCGAAGAAAAATTCTACTACCCTTCCGATCTCGCCATCATTAGCGCCGATCGAAAAATTCTTGAGGCTCTCTATCGGTCTCAGCATGAGTCCACTGTGTATAAGGCTGTGTGGCGTAGCAAGCTCTGTGCAACGAAGATGCCAGGATAGCCAGAGCCTTTTACTTGGGCTGGAGTGCGTCCGCTAGTGGCGCGATGGCTCTCGCGTGGGCCACGCATGGCATTGCCTGTGTGTCGAAAATGCGACGAATTAGAGGAGCTGCATCTCAGATTTCGATAGCTGACCTGACCCTTTTTTCGGACACGCCTGAATAACACACCCAGAATTCGGAAAAGCTGTCATTCGATTAATTAAAACGGGCACCTTTTCGCAGTAACTGACGGTTTCACTCCTAACGCCTGATATCGATAATCCAGCTCGTCATTAGAGCGAGCTGGAATCATTTTTGCGGAGACTAGAGTCTATGACGGGCAAAATCCTCATCGTTGAAGACGATGCCATCACCCGACGAAATCTCTCGCTGCTGCTCAGTGATGAGGGCTATGACGTAGATCAGGCAAGCGACGGAGTTCACGCGCTTGAAAAACTTGCCGGGCGACCGTTTGACCTGGTGTTGTCGGATATCGTCATGCCCCGGATGGACGGCTTGAAGCTGCTGCAGCAGCTTCAGTTCAGGGCGCCACAGATTCCGGTTATGATCATGACGAGCTATGTATCCGATTCGCTTTCAACCGTGCCTGCGGGGGCAACCGAGTTCATTCGAAAGCCGTTCGTCTTAGATGATCTGCTGTTCAAGGTGCAGCGGGCGTTGGATAAAGCACCACAAACCCCTACTTCGTGAATCTAACCTGTAGAAGCTGCGCACGGTTCAATTTCGCCGTCACAGTCTCCCATGCCATTAACGTCGCACACTCAAAATTCCGAGGGGGATAGGCGGCATATCCCCGATTATCGCTTGGACGGCTCAACATTGGGAGCCGGCGGTCAGATGGAAAGTTTGCAGAGAGGAGATTCTATGTCAAAGGCAAAGAAAAGAGGCAAGCAGGCAGGCTCCCAGAAGAAAACGTCGAAGCGCAAAAGACAGCGCGAAATTAGTCCGCAAACCGAGCAACCATTTGAGCAGGATTCCAAACGCCGCATCGGACAGTTTGGCGGAGCAGGCGAGCCGCCGATGATGAAAAAGTAGCGGACCACTTCGCCTGTGTTGTTCTTCTTAGTTCCGATGTGAAGACGGTCCTCGGCTCCTCCGATAGGAACGATTGCGCGAGGAGCAAGAGTTGAAACGCCGCGAACGGCTGTACCGTGGAGATCGGCCGCGCCCCAGTATACAAGGGCGCTCGGTGATTCTCATCGATGACGGGTTGGCAACCGGATCGACAATGCGCGCCGCTGCTACCGCGCTGCGCAACATGCAGCCGTCGAAGATCATCGTTGCGGTGCCTGTGGCAGCTGCCGAAACTTGTGCGGATTTGCGCAGCGAAGTCGACGAGGTAATTTGCGGCGCAACCCCTGAGCCGTTTATGGCTGTTGGCTCGTGGTATTCGGATTTTGAGCAGACCAGCGACGAGGAGCTTCGCCAGTTGCTGGACCGAATCGCCTCTCACCCGCAGGACTCTACACTCCATTCGTGATCAAATCCACGGAAGGCGTTGTACCTCCTAGCTATGATGTTATTGGCGCGTTGACCTATCCAAGCGAAGGAAGATCGCTGTTTCGGAACAAGCTCTCCTGTCGGGGACGCTCCGTGCCCCTGGAAATCCTGCAGCCGAGAAGTCAGCGTCGAGACTTCGTGCGCCAGCGCTACAAGAATGAAGCGCGTCGAACCGCCTATTCGGGTGACGGCTGCGACCGTCCGTCCGACTTTTTGCGGTTCATTATTTACCTTCTGATGGCGTCGCAGTTTGCCCATCGAGGTTGCGAATGCGCCGCATGACGCAACGCCCTGCGCCGGAAACTTACTTGCGAAAAACACTAGGCCGTGAATGGTCATCTTAGATTTGAGCTGCTTATCGCCTGGCCGTTATATTCCGACGATGACTCCCTCATCAGGGCGCAGTAGAACCTTTTCGGCAACGGGTTCACTAGCGCGATCAAGAGCGGTGGTTAAACTTATAATGCCGCGAAGGCCGACGTTCTCAAATGTTCTAGGCTCCTTGCTGAAATTTAGCACGATCAAAAAACTTTCCGACCCGGAGTGGCGGCTGTAACTCAGGACGTGATCTTCGCACAAAACTTCGCCATAGGAACCGCTGTGCAGTGCCGTCTTTTCGGCCCGAAGCGCGATCAAGCGGCGATACAGGGTGAGAACTGAGTCGGGTTCATGGCTCTCAAACGCAACGTTGAAGCGATTGAAATCACTGGCCACAGGCAACCACGGAATGGCGGTGCTGAAGCCAGCGTGATTGGTCGAATCCCATTGCATCGGTGAGCGCTCGGGATCTCGCCCCAAGCCGAGGCAAGGGACGTTTAATTCCCAGGGATCCTTGACCAGCTCTGCCGGGATCGGAACATCCAGCATCGCAATTTCATCACCGTAATAAAGCGTCGGTGTGCCACGCAAGGTGAGCAGAAGCATTGCCGCTACGCGCGCCTGTGCCCGGCCAACGCGAGTGGCAACCCGGTGGCGGTCATGATTTCCCAGCACCCAATTGGGCCACTGATCAGGTCCGAGCAGTGACTCGTAGGTTGTGATTATGCGATGCACCTCGCGAGCGGTCCAGGGACTGGTAATCAAGGCAAAATTAAAAGGGAGATGGACTCCGGCGGCGTAGTAGGCAACGGTGCGCTCCAAAGATAGGTAGGCCTCACCGATGATCACGCAATCCTCGTATTCATCGATGACTTGCCGTATCTGGCGGATTATGTTCGCGCTGTCCGGATGATCCCGCGAGTGGACCGGCAGATAGCGAAAATACGGACCCGTGACTGGCTCCCAATCGGGATTCAAGGGGTTGTCTCGAAACTGAGTATCTTTCATCAAGTGAGCGATTGAATCTACTCGGAAGCCGCTCACGCCTCGATCAAGCCAGAATCTCAGCACGTCGATCATCGCCTGTTGGACGGCAGGATTGCGCCAGTTTAGATCGGGCTGCTCTTTAAGGTAGGAGTGCAAATAATATTGCCCGGCGTTTTCATCCCACTCCCAAGCGCTGCCGCCGAATGCGCTCAACCAATTGTTGGGCGGCCGACCTCCGGGCGCTGGATCGCGCCAAATGTACCAGTCTCGGTAGGGATTGTTCCGGGACGACTTGGACTGAAGGAACCAGGAGTGTTGGTCCGAGCTGTGATTGGGCACATAATCCAAAAGGATTTTTAAGTTTAAACGCCGCGCGTCGCTGATCAGCGCGTCAAAATCACTGAGGGTGCCAAACAGCGGATGAATATCGGTGAAATTTGATATGTCATAGCCGAAATCAATCATCGGCGAAGGATAGATCGGCGATAGCCAGACCGCATTGATCCCGAGCCAGCGGCAGTAATCAAGCCGACTGATAATTCCTCGCAGGTCACCGCTGCCGTCCCCATTGCTGTCTTTGAATGACAGCGGATAAATTTGATAGATCGAACCCTTTTGCCACCAGGCGGTTTCGGTAGGGTGTGCTGCTGAAACAGCCGGTGCGTACGGAATCATCTCAGCGGTTATCTAATTATCACTTTGCATGCGCAATCGGGCGCTAGCCTCTCGCTCCATTGCCGGAGGCTTTTGGCGCTGCTTTACTATCCGAGGTAACTCCAGCTTTCAGCAGCCTCAGCACAGCGGCCTCTTCCGGTTCGAGGTCATGTGAGTCGTTGATTTCCTTTTTGAGCCGCCGACGTAGAGCGCGCAACAGAGTCCCGTCGGTATAGGACTGAATCACCGCCGGGTGAATATAGCATTTCCGGCACACCGCTTTTGTATTGCCCAGTTTCTTGGCGACCGAGTCAATTGCTTGAACTATATTGCGTTTGCTTTCCGCATCAGAAGCAGCGCTTTGGAACTCCTCCAATGCTCGCGCGGCCAACACCGTTCCTGCCCAGGTGCGGAAATCCTTAGTGCTGAATTCTTCACCGGCAATCTGGCGGATGTACTCGTTAACGTCGGTGGAGTCTATGGTGCGACGCTCGCCATCATCGTCGATATACTGAAACAGCTCATAACCCGGCAGATCCTGGCAGCGCTTGATGATCTTTGCCAAGCGACGATCATTGATATCCAACGCATGCTCTACGCCGCTTTTGCCGCGAAACTCGAAACTGATCGTCGAACCGGAGACATTGACGTGGCGATTCCTCAGGGTTGCCAGTCCGAAAGACTTATTTTGCCGAGCGTACTCCTCGTTGCCGACACGAATGTGGCTGGTTTCAAGCAGCCTTACCACCGTGGCGAGGACTTTATCGCGTGGTAGCCCGGGCCGCCGAAGGTCGTTGTCGACTCTTTGACGAATGAGCGGCAGAGCTTTCGCGAAAGCCAGAATACGACCATATTTGTTTTCATCTCTGACCTCGCGCCAGCGGGGGTGATAACGATGCTGTTTTCTGCCCTTGGCATCGCGTCCGGTCGCCTGCAGGTGGCCATTGCGTATCGGACAGATCCAAACCTCACGCCAGGCCGGCGGTATCGCCAAAGATTTTATGCGTTGCAATTCTTCCGGATCACGGATCACTTTTCCTGAGGGATCGATGTATTGGAACGCTGCGCCGTTTCTTCGCCGGGAAATACCTGGACGATCATCTGTCACGTAGCG
>JAICEJ010000002.1 GCA_025924215.1 Candidatus Binatia bacterium | reverse complement strand
GTCGGTATAGGTGTAGAGCAGACCGCCATCGGCCACAGGCCCGTTCGAGATCCAGAGTTTGGTGCCGTTAATCGCATAGTGATCGCCATCCCGTGTCGCCGTCGTGCGCATTGCCGCCACATCCGATCCGGCGTCAGGTTCGGTGATGGCGAAGCAACCGATGCTGTCGCCTAGCACCAGGGGCGGAATCCATTCTTGCTTCTGCTCTTCGCTAGCGAACTGTAGCAACGCGAGCGCCGGACCGATTTGCATATTGATCGCAACCCTCATGGCGCTATGAACCCGGGCTATCTCTTCTGTGATGAGTACCATCGCAAGAAAACCCATGCCGTTGCCGCCATATTTTTCCGGGATCACGCTACCGTAAAATCCGAGTTCGCCCATCTTCTTTACCAGGTCACTTCTAAAAGCATGCTCTCGATCGTCTTTGGCCGCTGTCGGCGCCACTTCCTTTTCAGCGAACTCCCGCGCCAGATCGCGTACCGCGACTAACTCATCCGTTAATTCAAAATCCATTTTTTTCCTCCGTTGCGAAGGCTAATAGCGGTTGGCTGTTGCCGGTTGCCTTCCTATTCATCAATTTTCTAGAGCAAACAAGGCAAACCGAAGCACCAGTTTCTTCCGGCTGCCGCTCCTTACTTTTCAGTTTACCCGAATTGATCGCAAGTATCCCTGGCGCAAACCCACTCGCCAAACAACGTGCCAGGCCGGAACTTCGGCCGGTGACCGGAGCGATTTTATTAGTCCGAGCAATCACGGTGGGCTGACCCATCAACAGATCGCTTAGGTTTCGGGCATCAGCGAAGGATCGTGCCGAGCTTCCGCTGCGTTGATCTGCCGCTGACGCTCGGCAAACTGCGTCAGCTTTTGTTCAACCAACGCGTTGATCGATCCCGCTGGAAACTTACCTGCGGTATTGCGTGTCCCGGCAACAACATCGGTCAGCACCTCGATGCCCTGGTCGATGGATTGCACTGCGTAGATGTGAAACTTTTCCTCTGCCACTGCTTGGACGACATCGGGGCGCAACATCAAATTGCGCAAGTTCGATGTCGGCATGAGCACGCCTTGCTCTCCGGTCAAGCCTTTTACCCGGCAGAGATCGTAAAAACCTTCGATCTTACGATTGATGCCGCCGATCGCCTGAATTTCCCCGTTTTGATTAACTGAGCCGGTGACGGCGATATTTTGTTTCAACGGTACGCCCGAGAGACTCGAGAGAATTGCATAAAGCTCGGTGGAAGAAGCGCTGTCGCCGTCAACACCATCGTAAGACTGCTCAAAGCAGATACTCGTCGAAAGCGACAGGGGTTTTTCCTGAGCATACTTGCCGCCGAGATAGCCGCCCAGGATCAGAACTCCTTTATCGTGGCTTTTGCCGCTAAGCTTGGCTTCGCGTTCGATATTGACCAGCCCGCCCCGGCCCATGTAAGTCTTCGCGGTGATGCGGGACGGCTTGCCAAAACTGAAATCACCCATCTGGTAGACCGCCAAGCCATTGATTTGTCCGACCTCCGATCCCTCGACCTCTACCAGAACCGTTCCGTCGGTGATCAATTCCTGCAGGCGTTTCTCCAAAAGGTTCAAGCGGAAGCTCTTCTCGAGAATAGCTTGCTCGACGTGCTTGGCTGATACCAGTTCCGCTTTCTCTCTGCCGGCCCAATATTCCGATTCAATCAACAGGTCAACGATATCGCTAAAACGGGTCGAGAGTTTTTCCTGATCTTCGACCATCCTGGCGCAGTGCTCGATCACTCGCGCCACTCCGCTGGTATCGAAATGGTGCAAGCCTTCGCGGCTGCAGTAATCGCTGATAAAACAAGCGAACGCGGTGATGTTTTGTTGCGAACGGTCCACTTGAAAGTCAAAGTCCGCTTTGACTTTGAACGTCTCGCGGAAATCTGGATCGGTGCTTGCCAAAGCGCGATACAGGTGAGGATCGCCGATAACGATGACTTTGGTATCGGTGGGGATCGGTTCCGGCCTTAGTCCCTGGGGCGGCGCCCAACCGAAAAACGCCGCCGGCTCTTCGATCCGCAGCTCCCGATTCTTTATCACCCGCAATAGTGCTTCCCAAACACCCGCGTTGGCCAGGACATCACGATCGTAAAGAACGATATAGCCGCCGTTCGCCTTGCTCATAGAGCCGGCTTTAATGAGCGTAAAATCAGTTATGTAACCGCCTACCACCGGCTTTTTCTCAACCACACCAAAAAGATTGTGATAGCTGGGATTGGTCTCGACAATGATCGGCGGACCTTGAACGTCGCTGTTATCGACGATGACATTTACCCGATAAGGAAGAAATGGGTCGGTTACGGGTTCCGCCATCTGCACCGGCAGCAACTGTGCCGCGGCGGCATCAGGCTCGGCAGCCTTGAAGCGATGTAGACTGTTCAAGATATGATCGCGCACACCATCGAAATAGCGTAACAGCTTTAGATTGTCGCTATATTTTTCTCTCAACTCCGCTAGTGGGATGGCGACCAGGTATTCGCCAGCTTTTTTTTCCAGCTCTTCAAGTCTTTGGTTGATTTCACGCTCTACTTTCTTTCCTTCGCGCAAAGTCTCTTCCACGCTTTTGCCTATTTCAGAGCGC
The DNA here is from genome assembly GCA_025924215.1 of Candidatus Binatia bacterium. Taxonomy (GTDB): domain Bacteria; phylum Desulfobacterota; class Binatia; order UBA9968; family UBA9968; genus WHTF01. The sequence continues at coordinate 37,238 of JAICEJ010000002.1, read as the reverse complement.
TTATCCTCCAGCGCTTTCTTCTGTTCAGGTGGCAACGCGAGGTAATCAGCCTCTTGCATCGGTTTGCCTTCTTTAGTCGGCAGCAGCGCGACTCCCGAGGGGGTCATCCGCAGCGTGAAGCCGTTTTTGTCGGCCTCGGCCATCAACGGCTCCATCAGGCCTTGTTGCTTTCTCTGCAGCTCCTCCACGAGTGACTGGCGATCACGTGCGAATTCGTCCCCTTCAAACACTCTTCTGCCTTCATGTTGCAGAAATTGAATCAGCTGTTCCATGTCGGATTTCAGGACCCTTCCCCAGCCTCGACGCATCTTGATAGACTGCGGGCGATCCGGATCGATAAAATTGTAAACATAGCACCAGTCCGCAGGCGATTCGGCATCAGCCTGAACCGGAGCGCGCTCGACGGTTGCTTTCTTGAGAAAGGCTTTGATGATGCTGGTTTTTCCGGTTCCGGTTAGCCCGGTAACAAAAATATTGAAGCCGGGTTTATTGACGCCGAGGCCGAATTGGATCGCGCGAATCGCCCGATCCTGACCGATAAAGTCCTCCAGCGGCGTCATCTCCGCCGTGCACGTGAAAGGCAGATAAGATAGATCGCAACGCCAGGACAGCTTGTCTGGCGGAACTTCAAATTTATGCGCCATGAAATACCTCGAGTTGTTGGTCGCGTCAGAATATGGGGTCCATGAGAAAGCGTCAACTGCTCAGCGCTTGCTGGAGAAGCGGTTGAACCGGTTCCGGCGCCTCACTATAATCTTTGAGTGATTCAAACCTGCAAGTCCGGTGGATGCCAGAAGCTATGGTCCTGGCTGTTGGTGACTTGCCTCCTCATAACAGGTTGCGCTTCTTACCGGTCACCGCTTCCGAGTGTCAGCCCGCCCGGTGAAGACGAGGAAACACGAATCAGTCGCGAGTTTCGCCGGGAGGCAAAAAAGCACTTTACCTACATAAACAATCCGGAGATCGAACGGTATATCGAACGCATCGGTCAACGGATTCTGTCAGCGATGGGTCCGCAACCATTCGACTATCGGTTCTTTGTCATCGCAGATCCGCAGTTAAATGCGTTTGCAGTGCCCGGCGGTTCGGTCTTCTTTTACTCTGGCCTTATCGAACGGGCGAAAAGCACTTCTGAAATCGCCGGAGTCATGGGGCATGAAATAGTTCACATCAAAGGACGTCATATGGCGCGCCAGTCCGGTCCGGACGCGATTTCACTTTTGAGTTTGGTGGGAATGCTTCTGTTGGCTCGTAGCGGCGCTGGGGCACAGGCAGCGGGCGTCGTTGGCCAAGCGGTTTCTGCTACTCGTCAAATCGCCTATAGCCGCCAATTGGAGATGGAAGCCGATACGTTAGGAGTACGTTACATGACGGCGGCAGGCTATGACCCTGCCGGTTCGCTTGGATTTCTCAAGACGCTGGATCAGGAGCGATCCTTAAACCCGATAGACGTGCCGACCTATATGATGACTCATCCGATAACTCAGGAGCGGGTCGCCAACGTTCAACTGGTCATTCGCTCCCTCGGCGATGTTCAAAGCAAATCCGAAGGTTTTGATCAGCTTAAAAAAATCCAGGTGCTTATTCGCTTGGCGCGGCAGGAGACCGATAAAGTAATCGACGAATTTCAAAAACTGGTCGCGCAAACGCCTGCCGACATCGCCGCGTTTCATCTTCTAGCGCTGGCACAGCATCATAAAGGCCAGATGTCACAAGCAAAAGCGAATTATGAGAAGGCGCTGAAACTCAATCAGGAAGATGCAGGTTTGTACCGTGACCTCGGCCGGCTATATACCGACTCGGGCGACTTCGGCGCAGCCCGCGCTATGCTGGATAAGGCCTCCAGCATGGAACCCAAGGAACCGCTGAATTACTTCTATCTCGGAGAATTACTCGAAAAAGAGAACGACTTACGCGCCGCGGCTGGCGCGTATCTCAATGCTCAGCAGCTTTCGCCACTCTGGGATAAACCGCCTGCCCGGCTTGGCACCATCTATGGAAATCTCGACCGGCTTGGAGATGCCTACTACTATAGGGCTCGGTCCTTATTGTTGCAGGACGAGGACGAGCGGGCGATGGCCGATCTTGAAAAGGCGATCAAGATTCTCGGCGAGAACTCTGCACGTGGGCAGACTGCAAAAGACGAACTGAATAATCTACGAGCTCGCCGGCGCTGAGCCTCTACCGGCTCTGTTAGCGACCGGAAAAGAATAGATCTTGCCGCGAACAGGACTTGCGTATCTGCCTTCTTTCTTGATTAGCACCTTGCGAAGGTAGTCGGGATCAAATCCTAAAAGATCGCAGATGTTGTTAAACGAAAACAGCCACTCGGTACCTTCATCCTCGACCCATTCCAAGGCATTCTGATACTGACTATTTCCTAAATTACTTCGCGCGCCGCGATACTTATTTAGACACTCCACCGCATCCTTCAAAATAGCGATCATCAAACGTTTCTCACCGTCAAGCTGTCGCGACAACCCGCCGGTGCCGTAGAACTGAGACGGCAGAAAAACATCAGGCTCAAGGATTCGTGCTAGGAAATCATCGTACATGTGCGGAAACACTCCTGGGTGAAAATTGAATCGCAAGCTATATCACGGGAGTTTCTTTCACGCAAGAAATATCGTCAATGAAGGCGGGATGGGCCGCAACGCGGCACCGCGCATGAGTGGCGAAAGAGGAGATTCTACGTCGCCCAAACGGCCCCAATTGAACGACTCCCGTTGAAGCACTAGGGCAATTGAATAGAGCTTTCCGGCCGGCAATCACCATCCTCTAAGCGCTTCGAAGGGCGATTGTGCTGTGGTTTAGATCCCTTTCATCAAACCGGCGAGTTCTGTCTTAGCAGCATTGTGATCCCAGATTTTCTGAACCACCGAGTCTTTGCGGCGCTGTTTCATGACCCTTTGTGTCTCGTCCTCGTTGTAAATCATGACAGGTCCCAACAATGAGGCTTTATAGAACCGGGACGCGGCTTCTTCCAAGTCCACACATCCGGCGAATACCCATTCGATCGAGTGGGCGACGACCATGGACCCATGACCGCGCAGCATCACGGCATCCGCGGCGCCAAGCGCTTTTGCCACAGCGTCGCCCTGCTCTATCGTATGAATCAGTGCTGGGTCCATGTAAACAGGCAATGGTCCCGGGCCAAAAAAAGCGCCAGGATTGGAAGAAGCTGGATAGAACGGTTTGTCGACCATGCTCAGGGTGGCAATCATGTGATTGTGCAGATGAGCGACGCTTTGGATATCACTACGGGCTCTATAGGCCCGCGCGTGCATATTAACCTCTGACGGTGCTTTGTATTTGCCTTCGATCAATTTCCCATCGAAGTCGGTGATCACCATATCGTCCGGTTTTACCGTAGCGCGACTTACCGGGTGTGGCAGGATAACAAGGTGATCAGACCCGGGAATACGCGCGCTAATATGACCGCTGTAATCGACTAATCCCGCGTTAAACAACATGCGGGACGACATAGCCAGCTTCTTTTTGATCTCTGATAATTCCGACACGATTAACTCCTCTCAGTTGAACTGGTTGTCTGTGCTATATCTTTCCTCGGATGAGAGTTCAACCGAAATGGGCATAACATTGGGCCCGCAAGACTCGTGTCGAATACCGAACCGCAACTATGATGACGTGAAATCGCGATCATGCATCGACTTAACACGACGCGCCGATTCCGGCGGTCCCGGATGAGAGCTTGCGGTTCCGTCGCTAACCGCGGCACGTAAATGTCTGCCGGGCGGTCTACCTTAGGTAACCAGCTTTTTGCCGCATGGACGAGAGAACAAATTCTAGTCTACGTCTTCTAACCAGCCTGTAAGATTATTTCATTTTAAAGCTTGGCGGCACCACGTCATCGATGCTCTTTCCGGTCCAATGCCACTTGGGAACACTGTCCCAGACTTGTTCCGCTTTTTTCTGAACTTTGTCGAGCAGCTCTTGCTCATCCAGGCGAAGATATTTGTAATCGTCCACCAGTGTTTCGCCGTCGACGATGACGGTTCTCACGTCACGACTGACGGCGTTTTCCATCAACGATCGAATGGGATCGCGCACCGCGCCGAAGGCGAGGTCGCGGAGATTGACGATCGCAATATCGGCTTTGGCTCCTCTTTCTAATCTTCCGATATCGTTGCGCCCGAGCATCTTGGCACCGCCTAACGTCGCCGCGTTGAACACGTCTCGCGGATGGCCGGACATGAAGCTCTTGTCGGCGACGCGCGAGGCGAGCGCAGCGTAACGCATATCCGACAGAATATCTTTGGGGAAAGTGTCGGTTCCAATGCCCATGTTGATTCCGGCTTTGAGATATCGGTCGAAGGACTCCATGGTAATACCTAGCTTCAGATACTTGAGCGGGCTGTAGGCAACCGAAGCGCCCGAATCGGCGATAATTTTAAGATCATCGCCATATGGATACGCAAGCCAGCTATGGCCGCTGATGAAAATGCAATGGGAAAGAGAAACCTGCGGATCCAAGAAGCCGATCTTTTGTAGCAACTCGATAGGCGTGCAGCGTTCACGCTGCATCACGGTATGGAATTCGAACAAATTGATCGTCGCATGGATCTGAACTCGAACGCCGGCATCGTTTGCCGCTTTTTTCGTTTGTTTGAGCAAATCAGGTGTGCAGGAGTCGACGTGTCCGGGAAACAACATAGCGCTCATGCGCCCGTTGCAAGCCCCATCAAATTGCTTTGCGAATTGGACCGCTTTTTCCAAGCCTTCGCTGCCGCGAGCCTCATCCCAGTCGTACTCTAGGCGGCCCTCGGAGTCGTGAAAAAAACTGACGTTCTTATAGCTCGGGCCGGTGGCCGTTCGGATGCCGACCTCGTCGACCATGTCGACGAATCGCTCCGGCTCTGCGCCCGGACCGCCGATCTCAAAAGTAGTCGTTACCCCACTCTTTATTAGATGGATCAAGGAAAACCGTTGACCAACATCGACATCTTTTAAGTGAGCGAAATGAGCGCCTTCACGAGTCGGCCCGCCGTGAGCTAAATAATTGGCCGCGAAGAAATCCAATTTCGTGGAATCATTCAGAATGTAATCGCTGGCATTGATCCCCGAATGGAAATGAGTGTCGATGAAGCCGGGTGAAACCAAGCAGCCGTTGGCATCGATCTTTCTGTCTACAGCCTGAGAGTAGTCTTTGCCGACGAATTCGACTCGATTGCCATTGTAGACGACCAAGCCGTCCTTGATGATCTCATGTTGTGTCCCATCAAATGCGACTACGAATCCGCCTTGAATTAAAGTTTTCATGCCTAGCCTTTCGGTCATTTAGGACACGGGCAGGACTAACAAAAGAATTTGGCCAAGACAAGCTATGCCTTTAACCCTCGGACGAGAATCTTAGGGGGCATTTGACCGCGTTTACGATAACGAGATGAGCTTCTCTGATTGTAGATAGACTACTTATAGAGGAAGTCACTCCGGTTTGCGGTTGTGCCGTTTACCCGGTCGGCGATCTTTGATGCTGAGATGGTCTGAAGCAACTCGTAAATCGGTGCCGGGCGGGGATAGCAATCAAGCTCCTATTATACGGCGAAGCGGAAGTGAACGATGTCACCGTCCTTCACGACGTAATCTTTACCTTCGAGACGCAGCTTACCGGCCTCCTTGCATTTGGACTCGCTGCCAAACGCCATGAAGTCGTCATAAGCGACGACTTCGGCTCGAATAAAGCCGCGCTCAATATCACTGTGAATCTTGCCCGCGGCTTTGCGCGCTACGGTTCCCTGAGTAATGGTCCAGGCTCGGACTTCATCCTCTCCGGATGTAAAAAAACTGATCAGATCGAGCAAGCGATAAGAGGCGCGAATGAACCGGTCTCGCGCAGGTTCCTCTATGCCGATCTCTTTAAGAAAAACGACGCGATCAGCTTCGTCCAATTGCGCGATCTCTATCTCGGCCTTGGCCGCCAGCGCCAGACCCTCCAAGCCGCGCCGTTTCAATTCTTCCAAATAATTAGAATCCAGCGCTTTCCCAGCCTGCTCTTCTGACTGATTCAGCAACACGAGCAGAGGCTTACGGCTCAAAAACCCGAAACCGGCAAGCAAACTCTCTTCATCGGGAGTGAACGTCAAGTTGCGGAGGCTTTCTTCGTTTTCCAGAGCGGTAGCCGCGCGCTGCAACAAATTCTCTTCAAGCGGGCGCGCTTTTTCTTTCTTAAGACGGGAGCGGCGATTTTCGATGATCCCGAGGTCGGCCAGAATCATCTCCGTGAGAAGATTGTTAAGCTCCCTAATAGGTTTGGCATCCGCCCCGAAGTTGCCCAAGACCAGAGCGATGGCATCGACCTCGCGCATCTGTGCTACCGTCGCGTTGTTGGCTTTGAGATTGTCCTCGCCCTGACTTGGCGGAAAGTCCGTGAAGCGAATCTCGGCATAGGTTGTTTTTCTAGGTTTGAAGATTTGGGAAAGCTTATCGATTCGGGGATCGGGAACCTTTATGACACCCAAATGGACTTCTTCCTTGCCGGCGTAGCCGCCGATCTGGGCATTTAGCCCCGTCAGCATATTAAAAATAGTCGTCTTCCCCGCGCCGCGGGGGCCGATCAAACCTACTTTCATATGGCTTGGTTCCTCAACGCCGATTTGATGCGGCTAGCAGTTTAGAAGATGAGTAAGCCCGACAATGATTTGCGCCTGGACGATGTCCGGCGGTTTCTCGCGCGCGCCCGTCTTTTCCGCAGATGTTCTGTAGCACGGTTGCCGCCTGGCGGCTCACACCAAATCAGCGATCTCAAGCAACCGGTCGACCCTGACATTTGCTAGCCGGCGGCGCGGGTTACCGGTTGGCGACTTTGTCTTTCCGCCGCCTTTTCCTTCCAGCGCAATAACCCCTGCCGCAAGTAGCTGACATCGAAGCCGAGCGCCTCGCAAATGTTCTCGAACGAGAAGAGGTAGGATTTGTCCTCGGCGTCAAACCATTCCTCGGCCTCTTGATAAAGCGCCCGCTTTCTCTTGCACGTCGCTGCAATATTCTCCTGAAAGCAAGTAACAGCGTCCTGTAAAACCGCCAGCATCAGCACCTTCTCAGGATCCAGCCGGAAGGTTCTTTGATAAGTTGCAAGAAACTGCTCAGGAATGAGAATGTCAGATTGAAAAACAGCAAATGCCTTTTCCTCAGACGCGGCATTGGAATGTCCAGGGCTCTTGGCCCAAAAAGGCGACCGACCTTGGCTATGATTATTCGAAACCTGTGCCTCGAATCGTTTTTTCGCAATCACTGAAAACCTCCATTCTGATAGAAACAGTGTTCGTAGCGATCACGCCTGCGTCTGACAGCAGACGGATACTGCAGGACTTCAACGCCACGAATAGCACCAGCGAACCGGGGCTAAATCGAGCGAAGCCGACAGTTAATGAGAAAAATCAAACCAACAGCACTGACTGGAGAATCTGAAGGGAAACCTTGGGCACGTGGTTCTCTAAGAACAAGGCCAGCTTAACTGGATCGACGACCCGGACGTAATTGATCCTATAAGTTTGAAAGTTCGGCTGTGCAGATCGCGGAACATCACCGCTCAGACCGATGACTGCCAGTCTTTGCGCAAAGGTGTCGGATCCTAATAAACCGTCGCCCGAGGCGTGATCGGCCGAGGCGGTGGTATATAACGGCCCTTCCGAAGCAGGCTCGTACGCGAGGCTCATGGCAAAGACGCCGAACGTGAAAAATATCAGGATCGCCGAAACCATGAGGCTCTTTTGCATATGATAGGTGCGTTTCAAGCTATTTACCACCTACGCTAACATTCATCGAATGAAAGTCAACAGTGTCTCGATGCGTTTTTCGGCACAACAGGGTCGCATTATTGCTCAGGTGCACGTTCAACCGCTTTAGCCAAAGAATTGCTCTTACCAGCAGACGAACACCAAGACTCGCGGTAGCAGGAGGACTGTTTGACCAAGCCAGGCAAGATGCTAAAGTCAGTCACTATGCCTCTGGCTACTATAGAAGAAGCGATTAATGACATTCGCCGTGGGAAGATGGTCATCCTTATGGATGACAAAGATCGCGAGAATGAAGGTGACTTGTGCATGGCGGCGGAAAAAGTCACTCCCCAAGCAATAAATTTCATGGCAACTCACGGCCGGGGACTTATCTGTCTCACCCTAACTGAGGAAAGGGTGAGATTGTTGAATCTTTCCATGATGGTATCGGAAAATACCTCTCCGTTCGGCACCGCCTTTACGGTTTCGATCGACTCTGTGCTCGGTATCACCACCGGAATATCGGCGGCTGACCGGGCCAAGACCATCCTTGACGCCATCGAAGACGATGCCAAGCCTCAAGATCTAGTTACGCCGGGACATATTTTTCCGTTGCGCGCGCGCAACGGTGGCGTTCTGGTACGAGCAGGTCAGACTGAGGGCTCGGTTGATTTGGCGCGTTTAGCCGGTCTTAAGCCCGCTGGAGTCATCTGCGAAATTATGAAAGATGACGGTACGATGGCGCGCCAGCCGGATCTGATGAGGTTCGCGCGCAAGCACAAGTTGAAAGTAGTGACAATTGCCGACCTGATCCAATATCGACTTAACTACGATTCCTTAGTTTATCAGGCGGCGAGTGCGCCACTGCCGACGCGCGTGGGCGGGCAGTTTCGGGCGATCGTTTACAATACTCACGTCGATCAAAGCGAGCACCTTGCCTTGATTAAAGGCCATATTTCTCCGAAAGAAGAAACTTTAGTGCGAGTTCACACGAAATACGTCCCGGGCGATGTTTTCGGCTTCGAGCTGCTCAACACGGGCCGGGTCATTCAGAGTTCAATGGAAATCATCGCCAGAGAAGGCAAAGGCGTTATTCTTTATTTGCAACCTGAGCACAAAGGCTTAAGTCCGGCGATGGTTACATACCCCACAGTTCAGGGTAAGCAACAAAAGAATATCAATCTTTCATTTATCTATCGAGCGGACTTCAAAGAATACGGGATTGGCGCGCAGATACTGCGCGACTTGGGCGTGCGTAAGATGCGGCTACTTACCAATAATAAGAAGCACCTGGTCGGGCTCCGGGGATACGGGCTCGAGGTGACATCGCTCATGCCAATCCCGCGCGACAACCCGCTGCGTGAAGCCGCCAAGCAAAAACGAACCAAAATTAGGAACGCTTAAAGTCCGGACTCTTGAACGCTTCGCTCAATTATCGGGAAAAAGGAATTGCCTGTCGAACTGCCGGCCAGCGGCTAATGGCGAAAGAGTTTCAGAATCCCAGCTGACAGCTTTTCTGACGGCGCTAGTCTATTCAGATTTCTTGAGGTAGTTGGGCAATTCGGCTCGAATTCTCTTGAGCGCCTCACCAACATTTGAGAAAACCCGCTCTCGGACCAATTGTCCATCGACCCAATAATCCAGTGCTGGCGCATCGGTGAAATTGATATCCACATAACGCTCTCCAACGGGTTCGCCAGTGATGAGAACCCGAACAGAATAACCGGCGTCAACGATCAGCCCCCGGGCCCCGGGAGGTAACGGCAAGCCGGTTTTGATTTTGGCCAACTTCTCGGGCGGATAGCTTCCGACATCCATCGAAAAGTAGCCCCATTCTCCAGGCCGGACCGTCAGTTCCTTGAGCAGTCGCGCGTTGATATCGACGAGGTTCTTCGCCGCCTGATCCTGATTGTAACCCCTGAGCAGTTCGTAGGCCCACTTCTCGATAATCCCGGGAACGGGAGCTAGCGGCTTTTCGCGTTCCTTAACCGGGCCGCGATCGATCCACCATTTGCTTTCTTCGAGGGTCTCGTTCTTTTCGTCCGCCATATAGTCGTTGTTGTTCTGGGCTCGCTAGATTTTAAATTCCTCCAGAGTACTTTTGGCAAAAAGCGAATCCACATCCACAGGCTTGCTGATCAGTCCTTGCTCGTGAGTGTACTGCACAAGCGTCTCTAGAATGTGGCGATTCGCTTCCAAGCCGTACGCCCAGGGATCATCGCCGAGAACCTCGCGCTCTTTTTCCATCTCATCGATGGACCACGCCAGCATATATTTGAGCGCGGAGAATTCGTACATGCTTTCCTGGCATAACTTCTTGGATTCGTTGAAAGCCTTGAAGAGGCTCTGCGCGATCCAAGGGCTTTTTTCGTAAACTTCCTCGCGAATTACCACGGTGTGCATGATAGGAAAGATCTTGGTGCGACGGAAGTAGTCTTGCTCGACCTCGCGAAAATTTGGTATCAGCCGCTGCACTTTGGGATGACGTTTAACAAACGGCGATGGCATATGTGCTGAGATCATCGCATCGATCTCGCCGGTTGCCAACATGCCTGAAAGTGTATTCCCCGCCGGAATCGATCGGATATCGATATTGGCCGGCAAGTTATGCCTCACCTTATCCTCTCGACCCGGGTGCTCTTCACCCCCGGTAAACCATTTCATCTTTTCCGGAGGAACTCCGTATTCATGCTGCAGGATACCCCGCGCCCAGGTAGCCATGGTGATCTGATATTCAGGTACCCCAACTTTTTTCCCTGCCATATCGGCTGGTTTTCTGATGCCGGAATCAGTGTTGATATAGATACAGGAGTGCCGGAATGTCTTGGACGGAAAGACCGGGATTGCAATCAACTTGGGCGCGCCTTTGTCCCGCGACATAAGGTAAGAACCGGTTGACATCTCCGCTGCATCGAACTCCCCGTAGCGTAGCATTCGCCAGAAGGTCTCTTCCACTCGCAATGGCAAATAAGTCAAATCAATGCCTTCGACTTCGACTCTGCCGTCTTGTAGCGCGCGCGTGCGATCGTAATCCCAACAGGCCAGTGTCAAACGGATCTTTCCCATGCTGTTCTCCTATTCACTAGATAAATGATTGACTTTGCGCGCCCGAATTATTTTATTCCGGCAAAGAACTGATTTGCGCCGACCACGAACTGCTCCTTGTCGCCTTGCAGCACAACGGCCGCTTCCCCCGAAGCAAGCGTCGTCCGCCGCTGAATAGTATAGGTGTTTCCTTTAAAGCTGACTTGCTGCCCGGGACAATACTGCTCTAGTTTCAAATGATCGTGCTGCGGATCAATCTTTTCCATGGCAGAGTTTTCATAACACATTCACAATTAAAGCGTAAATCGCGGCGCTTTATGACGGGTGTGAAATTGACATCGGCTAGGGCCGAGAATACAGTCGAACATCGCCAGGGACAAACATGCGAATTGCCGTGATGGGCACAGGAGCGGTGGGCGGATACTTCGGCGCGAAACTTGCCGCTGCCGGCGATGATGTCGTATTCATTGCCAGACGAAGATATCTGCCAGGGTTGCGCTGCAACGGATTGCGCATCGAAAGCTACAATGGCGATCTGCACGTGCGAAATGGGTTGTTCACCGACTCGCCTGCCGATGCCGGCGTGGTGGATTTGGTGCTCTTCTGCGTCAAGTCTTACGATACAACTGAAGCGGCAGCGGCGCTGGCCCCGATGATCAGCAAACAAACGGCAATTCTTTCGCTTCAAAATGGCATCGATAATCCCGACAAGATAGCCGGATTTTGGGGCACGGAAAGAACTTTGGCCGGCGTTGTTTATATCGGCGCACAGGTGTCGGCCCCGGGTGTGATCCAGCATTCGTCCGGGGGAAAGATCGTTCTCGGACCGATTAGCGGTCATCCGGGCGACACCGCTCACAAGGTCGAGCAAGGGCTGTCGCGCGCCGCGATCCCATGCGCGATCAGCGCCGCCATCGAGCAAGTTCAGTGGGCAAAGCTGCTGTGGAATGCGCCGTTCTGCGCCATTTCGTGCTTAACCCGCTCCACGGTTCGTGAAATCGTCGAGTCGGAAGCTCTCACCAACCTCGCCTTGGACTGCATGAAAGAAGTCCAAGCTGCGGCGCGCACCCGCGGCATCGACCTGAAGACCGAACTATTTGATCAAACACTGGCTTTTTCCAGGGGCTTGGGCGATTTCAAAACGTCGATGCGGCAGGATCTGGAAGCAGGCAAGCCGCTTGAATACGACGCCCTCAACGGATTTGTCATGCGCTTACTGGAGCGAGCCGGAGAGCAAGCGCCCATCAATAGGGTGTTTCACGGTACGTTGAGTTTTTTGGATAACAAACTTCGCCAGGAGGCCTCAGGGTAACACATGCGACAAGTACTACGGATGCGGAGGATGACGCGAGTTCTATTACTCACAGTCGGCGGATCTTTTATGGCAGCAGCGACGGTCAATGCTCAAGCCAATAAGGATCTTATTGCCCAAGGCCAATACCTCTTCGCCATCTCAGGCGGTTGCGCCTGTCATACTGTGCCAAAAGAAACTTACCACACCGGCGGCCGTGCCTTTCCGATTCCCTTGGGCACCGTATTCAGCACTAACATCACTCAAGACAAAGAAACCGGATTAGGAAGTTGGAGCGATCAGCAAATTCATGACGCTATGAACGCCGGGATCAGGCGCGACGGCAGCCGGCTGTTGCCCGTAATGCCCTACGAAGCCTATTCCGGAATGGCTCAGCAAGATCTTAAATCGTTGGTCGCTTACATGAAGACTTTGAAACCAGCGAAAAAAGCGACTCCTGATCTGAAGACGTGGGCGCCCATGGTGCGCAGCGTGGCAGTACCGGTGTATCTCAGAGTGTTTGGCGGTTCATCGAATTCGCCCGCGCAAGCGCCGAAGAGCGGGGTCGAACGCGGCCGTTACCTGGTTAATCACGTGTCGATTTGCGGCGATTGCCACACGCCAAGGAACTCGATTGGCGTTCCAAACCGTTCGCAATACCTTGCCGGCACCGTCGCTAAAAATGGCCCGCTCGGAGAAGAGGTGCCGAACATTACGCCTGACAAAGAAACCGGTATCGGTGATTGGAAACGCGAAGACATTGCCGAGCTACTAATTACGGGGACAAAACCAGACTTCGACAATGTGCAGGGTCTCATGTCTGAGGTCATCCAGGGAACCCCGCACGGCTATAAAGACATGCGGCGGGAAGACGCCCTGGCGATCGCCGACTATCTAAAATCGATTCCGCCGATCAAGAACAAGATCAAATAGCGCCGCGGCGGTTGTTAGCAGGCACGTAAATCAACTTCGTTTAACGAAGCGGTAAGGTGAGTAAGCCTCGACGCTAATTCCGCCGCACCTGCTTTATGACCTCAGCCATGATTTGATCTGCGGTGACATTCTCCGCTTCGGCTTGGAAATTTAAAATGATACGGTGCCGCAGCGCTGGGTAGAGTACATTCTCCACGTCTTCGTAGCTAACGTGAACTCGACCGTCAACCAGAGCGTGACCTTTTGCTCCCAAGATAACCGACTGCGCGCCGCGCGGGCTCGAGCCGAAGCGCAAATATTGCCTCACCGGCGAGTTTGGCGAGTTTTGCGGCTGCGGCTGGGTGGCATGCACCAGTCGCACGACATAGTCTTCGATCGGCGGAGCAATTAAGACCTGGCGGAGCAACTGCTTCATTTCATTGATCAGCTTGCCTCCATCTTCGGGCAAAACTTCTTGCATATCCGCCGTTTCGATTCCGGTCGTTCGCTTCAGTATTTCTCTCAATTCGGCTGGAGTGGCCGGCATTACCAGGAGTTTAAAAAAAAATCGGTCGAGCTGAGCCTCGGGTAAGGGATAGGTCCCTTCCAGCTCGATGGGATTTTGCGTGGCCAAAACCATAAACGGCGATTCGAGAATGTGGGATTCGCCGAAGACGGTCACTTGCTTTTCTTCCATGGCTTCCAAAACCGCCGATTGCGTCTTAGGCGTGGCGCGGTTGATCTCGTCGGCGAGCACCACATGCGCGAAGATCGGTCCTTGTTTAAACTGGAACTCCCTGCGGCCGTTAATTTCCGCCAACACCTGCGTCCCGACGATGTCTGACGGCATGAGATCCGGCGTGAATTGAATGCGCTTGAAAGAAACGCCCAACGCATGGCTCAGGGTTTTCACGAGTAACGTCTTCCCCAAACCTGGCACGCCTTCCAATAAGACGTGGCCGCCGGCAAAAAATGCGATTAGCACTTTGCGAATTGTATCGTCATGCCCGACGATGACCTTTCGCACCTCCGCTTCCAGACCTTTGAACGACTCCTGAAACTTTTCTGGGTCCATCGAACTGCCTTTCTGATCTAGCGGATAAGGTCGCGGTACTCGAGTGGCATTCGCTGTTTCTCCGCCGGAGCCTCAGGCACGTGAGCGGGTAATGGCACATTGCTAATCGGTAGTTTTGGTCGATTTCTAATTTCTTTGCCGTCTTTGCTCGATGCCGTTGTGCCGCTGCTATCAGCGACAATTTCCTCCGGCAACTGCACGGTCACATACTTAGCTCCTTTGATGCCATCCGGGCCTTGCTCGCCCGGTTGCCGGTAACGCTCGGCCGGTGGTCCGTCCTTGGGCATCTCTTCAGATCTGTTCTTACCTGACCTCCCTTCCGAGTTTTGCTTCATCTTACCTGCGGACTCATCGGTTGTCTTCTCTGGATTGCTGGGGTCCGATCGATCAGCCTTCTGCTCTTTTTGATCGCCTAAATTTTTTTCTCGTCCTTTGCCCTGGGGATCTCCCTGCGCCGATTTTCCGTCTTTCATCTCCGGGTTTAACTGGGCGGACAGTTCACCTTTGGAGTCGCCACCGCCGCCTTGGCTCGTCTTTCCTTCGCCTTGGCCCTCCTGTGAAGCATTGCTCTGCACACCGCCACCGTCCTTTTTTTGTTCCTGCTGGCTTCCGCCGCCGGTTTCTTGTTCAAGACGCTTCAACGTACTGCTGGCGTCACTTAGGAGATTTTGATTATCCTGCTCCTGTTCTCTGTCTTGCTGTCGTTCGATCTGCTCCTGCATCTCGTCAATCAACGATTGCTTTTCCTCTGATGCAACTTGTAAATTATCAAGCTTATCAGCCAGCGTTTTCAGGCCGCGAGCAATTTCTGCCAACGGCGGGCGGTGTGTCATTTGCTCTGCTAAGTCACGAATCCGCTGCTGCGGCGACACGCCAGATTTCGTTAAGCTGCTGTTTACAAGCAAATGGAACAGGAGAATTACTGCGAGCGAACCGATTGTCGACCAGTAGAAGGGCCGCTTGAGCTGATAAGGAAAGTCGCGTCTTATCTCAACGCGACTCAACATTCCCATCGCTTCACGCCGCAGACGAGCCAGCATAGCCTCGGATGAGGGCGATAATTCTACTGTGGCCAATGTTATGAAACGATCTTTCGCCTCTGCCTTATCATCCACCAGGCGCGCTGCCGCCGGCATTGACAGCACTTGCGGGCGAATTCGAAGAATAACCGCGAGCAGTCCAATTACGATTACTCCAAAGGCGAGCAAAAGCAGCGGAAGCGCCGGAATCCATGCCTCCCGATACACGACAGCGAGCAAATAAAGTAGGGCCAAAACGGGCGGAGAAAAAGTAAGCAGGGAATCACTAACGACGTGATTGCGCAAATGTCGAACTAGACGATGAACAAAATCCTCCGGCGATCCATATTCCTGTTTGCCGACATAGCCTCGCATAACGCTGGACTATAGCATTTCAATGGGATGGCATAAACGCGCCTAACGAAGGCCAGACGTTTTGCGATGCGTTGATGTTACCTCCCGAACGGGTTGATGGGTCCGCACCGCCTGATTATGTGACTCCAAGTCTTGTGAAAATATATGCGTGCCGTCGTTCTTTGAAACAAAGAACAGGTAGGGCACATCAGCCGGTTGCAAAGCGGCTTTGATGGACGCGAGGCTCGGGTTGCAGATCGGCCCGGGTGGCAATGCCGGAATCCGGTAGGTGTTGTAAGGGTTTTGATCTTTAAGATCTTTGCGGGTTAAATTGCCATCGAATTCTTTCAAACCATAAATCACCGTTGGATCGCTTTGCAAAGCCATATTCCGTTTGAGCCGATTGTGAAAAACCGCCGAAATCCACGGCCGTTCAGCTTCGACGCCGGTTTCTTTCTCTATGATCGAAGCTAGAGTGATGATCTCGTGGCGGTTTAAATTGTGACCGCTACCGAGTTGCGCCCAAACGGGTTCAGACGCTTTACGGAACTGCTCCGCCATGGTTAGGATAATCTCCCTTTCAGAAGTCATCGGCGTAAATTGATACGTGTTTGGAAATAAGTACCCCTCCAGCCCTTTGTCCAGTAACCCGAGAGTTGCCAATAACTCCGGATCCGCAGCCGCTGCAAGAAACTTCTCGCGATCAGCGATCTGCATTTTTGCGAGTAGCTCGGCGATTTCCTTGATCGTCAATCCTTCTGGAATGGTCACCATGAAAAACACCCGCTTGCCGGTAACCAAGCGATGTAGAACCTCTTGCGGCGCTAAGGAAGGATCGAAACGATAAACACCCCACTGAATCTTTTTATCCGAGCCGGTTAACCGCGCCCATAATGAGAATAGCTTTTCGTTTGGGATCACTCGCTGCGCGCGCAGTTTGCGGACCACAGCCGAAAAGGGCTCTCCCTGCTCAACTCGCAGTTCGACCGGCTGAGAATTGTCCGAGGTGGCGCGAAAGATATGCGCTACCAGGAACCCGCCAAACAGCAAGCCACTAGCGATCAGAGCAAGTACCGTTAGAAAAAACCACTTCACGATTCGGTTAAAAGCTGGCAGACGGGTCAGGATAGCTGGCGTCGCAATCAATTGTCAGTGACGTTGACCTTAATCCAACCATCCACTTGCCGCAGAAAACCAGCGAAAGGATCCTCTCCCGGTTGGGCGGCAAAATAGGCCTTGCGCGTGTAATCCAGCGCGCCTGAATAATATTCAAATTTGGTTGAAAGTTCTTGGAACAGAATGAAACCCGTGCGGTAGAGCGATACGTCCAACTCCGAAACAGTCCAATAGGAGCGACTGCCTTCTTTGATGTAATAATCGAGGAAACCGCGGCCTTCCACATACGTACGAAAAATTCCGCTCATGAAAAGAGCGTAATCGCCGACGTATTTCCGAGTTTCTCGCTCGCGTAGAAGTTGGTTTTCGTTGGCCGGCGCCTCGGGTTCATGCGCCAGCATCTCAACAACACTTTCAATCTTCCGGCCCGCCCGCGAACGGAGGCGATAAAGACTATCGGTACGGGCAAAATCGGTCAACACGTCAGCGACGTAGCCGGCGACTGTTGCATCATAGATGCCGAGTTGCCAGAAACTCTGGCGAACCGCATTCAAAAAGAACTCCCGGAGTTTGTTGTCCGGGCTTTGCTTTTCCATTCTAAGCACTGATGATACCAAACTTACCCAAGCTTGAAAAGAATATCCCAGCGGCCATGGGCCGGCTTGCACCTACGGCGGCACGCTTAACTAACCGATCCCGGATACACTGAGCCCGCCTCGGCGGATGGGCGGAAATTGACGAATGGTAAAATTTGCGGTTTGTGTTTAACTAGATGCCCAGAGTCGCGCATTATGCCATTTTCGAAGGAGGAATTTGCGATGGCGCGGGATTTAAAAGAGGCCTTTTTTCGTCTTGACGGCGCTTGGGCGTCATTCGAGCTCGGATCGATTCGGCGCCGTGAAGATTACCTCAAACCTTTTCGAGTACTTCGCTGTAAAATCGACGATCAGGTCGATTTCCAAAGCCCGGGAGCGCCCCAGAGTGCAACCGAGGCTTCCGTTTTGATCGAAGTTTTCGGCGAGCAGGAGCTGGCGGCCGCGAACGGGCGCGGCCCTGTTCATGCAGTCGACAATGCCATGCGCAAAATCCTTGAAAAACACTTCCCGCAACTCGCCGAAGTCAAGCTCGAGGAGTTCGATGTGCGGCTGCTGCCATACGAGCCGCCGCGCTACGACGATGATAATGGCGCCGCCGCGCTGGTTCGTGTGCTGGGCATCTTTTCCGATGGAGAGGATCGTTGGGGAACCGTTGGTGTCGCAGTCGATATCCTCCAGGCAAGCCTTGAGTGCATCATCGACGGTCTAGAATGGAAGCTCAGAGGCGAGCAGAAGCATTGAACTGCGCTAGTGCCGCCGATCGCCTGGGCGTGGGTATTTCATGTCGTCGTTGCCACTGAACCTTCTGTTTTTGATAGTGCTCTCAACAACATTGTTCGGCGGTTGCAGGATCGAGGACAGATTCATTTTTCATCCTGATCATGTTACGAACCGGGATCCAAGTCATATCGGACTCACATTCGAAAACGTTTTCTTTACAACGCAAGATGGCATCCGGTTACATGGATGGTTTATCCCGCATCAAGACGCCCGCGCCACTCTTGTCTGGTTTCACGGCAACGCCGGAAATATTAGTGATCGCCTGCTGAATATCAAGCTGCTCCACGACAGGATCAACGCTAATATCTTTATTTTTGACTATCGCGGCTACGGTCGAAGCGAAGGGAGCGTCTCGGAGAAAGGCACGTACCTTGATGGCGAGGCGGCAATTGCATATTTGCTGGGGCGCGATGACGCCGCCGCACGCAAGCTAATCCTGTTCGGCCGATCGCTTGGCGCGGCGGTCGCCGCAGAGATGGCGACCCGATTCACTACCCTCGGCCTGATCCTGGAAAGCCCCTTCGTCTCAATCCGGGAAATGGCACGGGAGATTTTTCCTTCATTACCGATTGGTTGGCTGCTCCGGACTCGATACGACACCCTGGAAAAAGTTCGCCTGGTTAAAACCCCGATATTGGTTTTGCACGGTGACCGTGACGCCACCGTTCCGTTCGCACACGGAAAAAGAATTTTCGAGGTTGCCTCGCAACCTAAAAGATTTCACCGGATCGTAGGCGCCTCGCACAATGACACTTTTTTTGTAGGCGGCGAAAATTACTACGAAGCTTTGCGAGAGTTTATCGAAAGCACGTTTGCAGCAAATGAAAAGATTGATCTATCGCCTTAGCGGCGCAAGGTATTCAGGAGTCGAGACCGGCGACGTGAATCACAATGCGCATTCACAAGCGGATCATGAACAGCCGGAGAACGACATTTAGAGTAATGATGCTTGGGCATTGGTCCAAGCCGGTAGGTAAGCATTTCTGAGATACTGAAACATCATTCGTTGCGTGTTGAAAAACGAACCATTGAAGGCAACTGCCGAGCGCATGACATGAGCAAATTTATCAGGAGCGTTGTAATAAAGAGGTAGAATTACTTCTCCCAATTTGTAGTAAAGAGAATTTACCTCAGTATTGGTATCGCCATCGCCGGAGCCCAATCCGCCGATTGACCACCCGGTCACTCCCTCTATGTGGCCCTCAATCCACCACCCATCTAAAACACTCAAGCTGGGGACGCCATTCAACGCAGCTTTCATGCCGCTGGTACCGGAGGCTTCCTGAGGCCGCAGCGGAGTATTCAGCCAAACATCGACGCCCGCACAAATCATTTTGCCGAGGGCCATATCGTAGTTTTCCAGATACACGACCCGGACATCATTGGCCAGAGCTGCCGCTGCTTCAAAGATCCGACGAATGATCGCTTTTCCGCCATCATCACGGGGGTGGGCTTTACCGGCATAGATCAGCTGAAGCGGTCCCACCTGTCGCGCAATATTCTTCAACCGATCTAAGTCGGTGAAGAGCAGATCACCGCGCTTGTACGCCGTTGCGCGTCGCGCAAAACCTAGGGTAAAAACGGCCTCATCGAGCTGGCTGCCGGTCAGCCAGCGCACCTGCTGCAACAGTTCCCTCTTGGCTTCGGCGTGAGCGTCGCGAACTTGCTGCAAAGGGAACCCAATCGCATGACGAAGATAACAATTGTCGCGCCGCCAATCGGGTATGTGCCGGTCAAACAAGGTGGCTATCGGTTTGGCTATCCAAGCTTCCGCGTGAACGCCGTTGGTTATAGCCTCGACACGATGGCCGGGAAACATCTCGCGGGAGACCTCGCCATGCCGCATCGATACGGCATTAACATAACCAGACAAGCGCAGCGCCAGCTCGGTCATATTGAGCGAACCGTCCATGACTCCCACCTGACGCAGGAGCGCTCCGCGAGCCTCACCTAACACCCGATGCACGAGGTCTGCGGGAAAGCGATCATGGCCGGCCGGAACCGGCGTGTGAGTCGTAAAAACACACTGGCGGCGCACCGTTTCGATCTCTGTCTCAGAGAAGCGACGATTGGCGGATAGCTGCTCCAATAAAGCGATTGTCGCTAACGCGGAATGTCCTTCGTTCATGTGGTAGATCTTGAAGCCAGGGTAGTTTAGTGCACGAAGCATCTGCACACCACCCAATCCTAGAACCGCCTCCTGACAAAGACGGTAACGATCATCGCCGCCATAGAGATGATCGGTCAGAACTCGATCGCGTGAATCGTTCTCTTCTAGGTCCGTATCGAGCAACAATAACGGGACGGTTTGGCCCATGATGCCAGGGAAGCGATACTGCCAAGCCCGTATTTTTACTTCCCTGCCTTCAATCGTCACAGAAACACGCGGCGGCAACGCTTCGAGAAACTTTTCTGGAGACCACTGCGATGGACTCTCTAATTGATTGCCAACGGCATCAAGCCGCTGGTCAAAATAACCTTTGCGGTGCAGGAGCGTGAAGGCGACCATCGGAACGCCCAAATCAGCGGCCGAGCGCAATGTATCACCGGACAAGATGCCAAGACCGCCGCTGTAGGTTGGAATATCCGAATCAATAGCCACGTCCATTGAAAAGTACGCAATTGTCGCCGGAACAGAAAAAGCAGTTGGTTCAGTCATCATCCGTAAAATCTTGCGTTTGTCGCGTTAAATACGAGTTCGATGATCTTCAAGGGGAAATCAATCGTTTGCTCATTTTTTACCCGTAAATGATACCACGGGCGGCAAATCACGGCAATTCTCTGCTGCTAACTATGGGAACAGTTATGGATCGAGTCGATAAGTAGATATGAAGTTTTTCCAGGATCCCAGTTCCGCAAGAGATCGCAGAGCGATCAGTGTCGGAGGCATCATCGGCAGACCTCCCGACTCCGATGATTTTAAAGCTTCTTGCGGGGTGAGCCAAACGCTCTCGGCCACTTCCTCGGACGAGTCCAGAGGTGTTTGTCCTTCCGGCAGGGAACCCACATAAAACCGGGTGTCGAAGCGCACTGGGTGATGATTCGGAGTAATTCGATGGAACAGGTAAGTCAGCCGACCAACGTCGCAAAAGAGTTGCTCGGATTCCAACAAATCGGCCAACGCCAGCCTCCTGCGCCATAGTGCCTCACGACTTTGCGCCAGACGGTCCCGAAGACCATCCAAGTTTGGCTCAAGCGAGTCCCTTTGTTTGACGAAAAAGTGAATTCCAGTTTCTTCAAACAGCTCTCGTATTGCTGCCACCCAATGACCCATCGCTTGTTCCGGAGTCATGGTTGCCGTTAGAATCCGCTGAGCCTCGGTTGGAGACAAACCGCGGCAGCGCGCCAACATTTTATCGGACCAATCGTCTTCTTCCACGGCTCCGCCTGGAAACACCAGAAATCCGGCCAGAACCTTAAGATGTTGGGAACGACGGGTCATGAGAACTTCAAAACGGCCGTCTCCTCCTGGTTTTGCCAGTATAACTGTTGAAGCTTTTCCGGGAACCACAAGTTCGGTCATGAAACTCCTGACAGACGGGCCAATAGTCTATTCGATTACTCCAGTTGGCTATACCGGACGTCCAAGAACTCTCACCGCCTCATGACAGTTCGAAGCGATCGCGACGGTCTGCCGATATGAATGTGCGCGCCTGTCGATGAGCCGGGGATAGCATTTCTGAACGCGATAAATGGGATCCGACTTTGACGTAGATGGGATATTAAGGAGCGGCCTTCTTGGCTGTCAGGATGAAGCGCGACATCCATCGCATCTCTATGATCGAACTGTAGTCGATCATGAATGGCCGTTTGACCATGAGCACTGACGGGCAAGCCACGGCCGAAGGTTTCAAAAAAGAAATTCTGAATCTTCGGCGCATCACCGATAAACCAGACTCGATCGCCGTTGAAGCGAATAAGAGAACCGGTATCACTGTAGCCATTCGCCGCTAAGCGAGGCGATTGCAACTGCTCGCCCAACATCGAAGCTTCAGTAATTGCGATATCTTGATCGGTAAGCCAGCGTTTATCGTCTTCCAAGCGAGCTATCGCCTCCTCGAGAGAGCGCAAGGCTTGATCGAGCTCCGCTTTTGAAATTAGCCCTTCATGATAAAACTGGCGCCGCTTTCCATACTCCTCGGTGAGTTTTTTTGCTTGTTCCTCACGCAATGCAATTAGCTTTTCGGCTCCCGCGCGTGAATCTCTCATCTTTTGTAGGACATCGGCGCGCAGTCGCGCCAATTCGGCATCGGGCGCAGGCCCGGGCGGAATGGTCGAAGTTTGTCTGCTTTTATTAGCTTGCCCGAAGGCAGCGCCGATCCATGCCGGTAATACCAGCAGAATGACGAGGACTAGCGGCGCTGTACGTTTAGAGAAAGACATGCAGTACTAAGTTCAGCCCTTTTCACAGAGCGAAGATGTTATACTCCCCAGCACCGTGTTAAGCGTGAGCTTCCGCCCAATTCGGGCCCACATGGATGTCGACGTCAAGGCCGCAGCGAAGATCCGCAGCTTGAGTCATCGCTTCCTCGATCAAAGCCCGAGCCTGCTCAAGGTGCTCGACAGGAACCTCGAAGACGAGTTCGTCGTGCACAGTCAATAGCATCTTTGCAAGCGGTTCTTTGCGCAACGCTTCAGCCACATTGATCATAGCCTTCTTTATGATATCTGCAGCGCTTCCCTGTATGGGGGTATTGAGCGCCATACGCTCGCCGAGCGCTCTCAGCCGGAAGTTTGACGACCCCAATTCCGGCAAATAGCGACGGCGGCCAAACATCGTCGTCGTAAACCCGTCGATCTTAGCTTGGTTCACCTGCGAGGCTAGAAACTCCTTCACTTTAGGAAATTGCGCATAATAAGCTTCTACAAAACTCGCTGCCACATCCATTTCTACGCCGAGCCGTTGCGATACTCCGAAAGTGGACATCCCATAGGCGATGCCATAAGAAAACTGCTTTACCTGGTTGCGCATTTGCGAGGTCACTTCGGCCAAAGCGACACCGTAGACTTTCGCAGCGATGGTGGCGTGAAAATCATGCCCCTGCGCAAAAGCTTGCAGAAAAGTCTCGTCTTGCGACAGATGCGCGAGAACACGCAGCTCAATCTGAGAGTAATCCGCTGATAACAGCACATGCCCCAGCGGTGCAATAAAGGCGCGGCGAATCTGACGGCCCAGCTCACCACGTATCGGTATGTTTTGCATGTTGGGCGCGGTTGACGACAACCGTCCGGTAGCAGCTATCGTTTGCTCGTAAGTGGTATGGATCCGATTGCTGTTGCTATCAATCAGCTCCAGGAGCATCTCCGTAAACCCGGTCTTTAGTTTCGATACCTCGCGGTACTCGAGTAGGACCGGAATGATCGAATGTACTTCGGCCAGCTTCTCCAACTCGGCAGCGTCGGTGGAGTAGCCCGTCTTGATTTTTCTGGTCTTGGGTAGAGCGAGCTTTTCGAAAAGGATCCGCTGGAGCTGTGGCTGCGAGTTCACCTTGAAGTCTTCACCGGCGAGATCTTTGATTGCCCGTTCAAGCGCGGCTATTTTGTTTCCTAGATCGGCATCGAACTTTTCTAGATAATCGCGGTCGATGAGAATGCCATCATGCTCCATTCTGGCCAGTACGCAAATTAGCGGGAATTCTAAGGTGGTGGCAAGTTCCCAGATGCCTTGCTCGCTAAGCTGCTGTTGCAATACGGGAACCATGCCGCGGATGGCCATAGCTTCACGAGCGATGCGCTCTTTTTCTGGGGCGCCGAAGGCAAGAGTACTTTGTTCGCCGATCGCAAGTTCGGGAGCGTTGCTGTTGAGCAAAATCCCCAGATAACGTTTTGCCGCGTCAGCCAGCGTGTATCCAGAGGCTGATCCCGGCTCCAGTAAATAGGCGGCAATCTTGGTGTCACAGTACAATGACTGAAATTCGATCCCGGCCGCCAAAGCTAAACGATAGATGGATTTTGCGTCATGAGCCACTTTCGACCGCACAGGATCTTGAAAAAATTCCCCGAGCCGGTCCATTGCTGCGCCCATGCCCAGCGTGTGCACCTCGCCAGGCCCATCACAAACAGCCAGCCAATTCTCGCTCCAAGCCAACGCGACGGCGCCATCTTGTTTAATTTCGTCAGCCGATCTCAATTCCGAGATCGACTTTGGTTCGAGAGCCGCGCCGAGAGGCGCCGAAACGTGCATATTCAACGCTCTCAAACGTTCGTGTAAACTGCGGAACTCAAGTGAGGTAAAGAGCTTTAGAACTTCTTCATCATCCCAGCGCTCGAGGCACAGTTTGGTTGAATCCAGTTCGAGTCCAACATCATTGAGTAACCGTCCCAGCTCTTTATTGATCCGTACTTGCTCGGCGTGCGCTTTGATGGAATCGCGAAGTTTGGGTGTGAGCTCATCCGCATGCGCGATGATGCCTTCAATATCGCCATACTTCTTGACCAGCTGAGCCGCGGTTTTGTCGCCAACCCCGGGAATACCAGGAAGATTATCGGAGGGCTCGCCCTTGAGCGCGACGAAGTCGAGCCATTGATCCGGGGAAACGCCGTAGCGCTCGACAACCGTAGGTGCGTCATAGCGGATGACATCGGAGATTCCGCGGCGAGTCATGATCACCGATACCCCTTCGCCTACAAGCTGGAGAATGTCTCGGTCACCGGTGACGACGATTACTTCGCAGCCTTCGCCACGACAATTCTTGGTCAGCGTCGCTAACAGGTCATCGGCTTCGTAGCCTTCGAGCTCGACAATCGGAATTCGCAACGCTCGAAGCACCTCTCGAATCAACGGCAGCTGCTGCCTGAAAAGATCCGGCGTCTCCGCGCGGCCCGCTTTATAGGCGGCATAACGATCGAGGCGAAACTGCGGCGCGCCTTTATCGAAGCAAACTATCACAGCTTGCGGCCGCTCGTCGGCCAAAAGCTTTATGAGCATGGAGGTGAAGCCATAAACGGCATTCGTCACCTGTCCTGAAGATGTGATTAGCGTGTCGGGCAATGCAAAAAACGCGCGGAACGCGAGAGAATGACCATCGATCAAGATGATCTTGCGCAAGTTATCTTTAGACCGGGCACTATCGGTTGATCCAGCCGATTTTCTGCTTGATTGATTTTTGATTTTAGCGCTCACCTTTGTAGTCTACCCGTTGGAATTAACCGGAGCAAACAAGCCGAATTAGCGCTGCAGCCCATCTGGTATTAGTTCAAGGTGCAAACCCGTGCTCAGTAAAATCGGCCCTCTACATGCAATGGGGCCTTATTTCCGCCAAACTGAAACGCTCGGGCTCGCTCCTCCGTCCGAAAGCAAGGTCTCGCTGTCGCGAATGACTTTCCCTGAAGAGGTACGCGGTAGCGACTCACGGATGACAATCTGTTGCGGCACTTTGAAATTTGCCAGATTAGCGCGCAGAAAACTTATCAACTCCTTTGGGGCAATCGCATGGCCTGGCCGCGGCACTACCGCGGCACCGATCACCTCACCCCGCTTAAGATCAGGGATGGCAAAGACGATGGTCTCTTGCACGTTCGGAAAGTTGTAGATCAGGTTTTCCACCTCGGCGGGGTACACGTTAAGACCGCTGGTGATGATCATATCGTCAAGTCGACCGAGATGGATGAAGTAACCGTCCGAGTCCCGTTTGCCGACATCGCCGGTGTAAAGCCAGCCGTTACGAATGCGCGCTGACGTGGCCTCAGCTTTGCGAAAATAACCTTTCATCACATGGGGACCACTCGTGATGATTTCTCCCGGTTCATCGATGGGCAGTTCCCTGCCGGACTCATCGACGATTTTTACTTCGATCCCCGGTACTGCACGGCCAATACTTCCCAACTTGGCTTCGGCTTGCTCCGGTTCAACCAGGGTGATCATCGGTGAAGTCTCGGTCAAGCCATAACCCTGGATAAGTGCGATGTGCGGCTGAGCTGAATGAAATGCGCGCAGAAGTGGCAACGGAACCGTAGTCCCCATCATGGCCGCGATCTTCACGCTCGTGGTGTCATATTTTGAAAGATCGCGCACCCCTAGGAGGAGTTGAAAAACAATCGGCACGCTTTCAAAGACACTAATGCGATATTTCTGAATGCCGTCCAACAAGGTGACGGGGTTAATTTGATCGAAAATGACCAGAGTGAATCCTTTATCCGCCACTTCGTTGCAGACCAACGGGCCAACGATGTGCGACATCGGCAGGATGCAGCCTCGGATCGTGCTCGAATCAGTGATGCCCAGCGCGGTCATGACACGCGGATACTGCGCCAGATTGCGGTAACTGAGGACCACGCCTTTGGGTTCGCCCGTGGTTCCCGAAGTATAAAGAATCAGTGCCTCGTCGTCAGCCTGCAGTTGCGGCGAGAGCGCTGATCTAGACGGTGCCGCGTAGCGATTTTCAAAGGACTGTTCGCCCTCTCCTTGGACGATCCAGATTGATACTGGGGTGAGCTCTTCGACGACATTGGCCACTTCGGAGATCAGCTGCTTATGGACAACCAGGAGCTTGAGATCCGCATCGCATAAGACGTCCTGTAGCTCCTTGCCCCTTAATCGGGCATCAAGGAGCACGCTCACAGCGCCGATTTTTTGACTAGCAAAATAAATCAGTGGAATTGCCGCGCAATTTGGTAACAGCACTCCCACCCGATCGCTTTGTTTGATGCCTTCGCTGCACAAATGACCGGCTAGAGCATGCACCCGCGCGTTAAGAACCGCAAAGCTCAGCTCTTCTTCCTTGTCAATGATCGCGGTTTTGTTTGGATGCTTTCGTGCTGCTTGGTCGAGCAGCTCCGCGGCGAAAAATCCTACTGAATCAATATCGTTTGCCACAGCGAAAAGGCCCTCTCGAAGGGTTTGTACCACCGCGCGAGCTGCGCCAGCTCGCCACGCTTAAGCTTTAATTTGCCCTGCCGGGTTGCAAGAAAAGGATCGATGCGGGCTCGAAACACTGCGCTCCACCACTCTTCTGAGCCGCTGATCATAAACTCACCGCTATCACCCCGTTCAAGCTGCGTGGCCTGGCCGGAGTCAAAACGCACGGTCCAGGCTACGTCCTTTTCTTCAAGAAAAAGCGTCAGGGATGTAGAGAGGCCGGTCTCTTCCCCGTGCGAACGAAATTGAGAATCATGGTTCGCGCGCTCCACCAAAGCGGACATGTGCTCTTTCGAGAACAACACATAAGATTCACCCGTTTGTGGATCGGCGAGGCCCTTTTGTTGTGTTATCCGATCCGCAATCGAAAGCTTCGATTCACTTCGAAGCTCCATGAAGAAACGGCAACGCACAGCTTCTTCCAGTAAATCGGTAAGCAAAAAGGTCTCTTGAAGATTCTTGCCGATAGCCACCGTGCCATGACCCTTGATGATGGCGACCGGACGGTACTTTAATTCTTCTGCTAACCTCTCGGGCTTTGTTACCGTCGGCGTATCCTGGGCGACTATCGGAACTTCGCCAATTGTATACTTCTCCTCAAAACTCACCGGAACGAAATGATCGTGAGTCAATGAAAATGCCAGAGTCATGGGTGGATGAACATGAACAATAGCTTGTGTCCCGCTGGCTGCATACAGAGCCAAATGCAGAGGCGTTTCGCTCGATGCAAGCTGATCTCGGTTAAGCGGCCTGCCAGCGCCATCAATCCGCACCAAATCTGCCGCTGTTAAAAAACCAAGCGGTGCATGCCGCCCCGTGATCAAAAACTCGTTCTCTCCAACCCGACAACTGAGATTTCCGCCCCAACCGCTGATTAGATGCCGGTCAAACAGCAGCTTGCCCCATTTGATCATCTCTCCTTGAAGCTTCTTCATCATTCTAGCCTCGAAATTACTTAAACAACTCCCAGGGGTATGACTTCGCTTTTGAGGGGAAAGATCGAGGCTCCGCTGGGACAAATATTTCTCCCCATGAACGTCGAGACATCGCTATCAATAGTCAATCGCTTAACCGAATCAGACGCCAGCAGTTCAACGGGTATGCCATGGGCGCGCGCCAATTCAAGTGCCAACAATGAGCCACAGATACCGCTGGCTCCCTGCGGGTCGAGCCGGCTATAGTAGAGATAGAGCTTACTGATTTCGTCCCGGGCGAAGAAAAATCCTATCATGTTGTCAGAGATCAGAGTCGTTGGCAGATTGTGCTCAAGCAGCGCGGGCGCTACGGCATGAACACCCCACATATGCGGCCGCATTTCCGGAATCAAGAAACGGCTGGCTCGCGCAGCTTGCAGCGCACTGATTAAGTGATCGCGCTGATCTAAAGGCGGGATACCATAAACGAGCAGGTACTTGCTTCCATCCTTTCTTGGGCTAGGTGCTGGGGCTCTCTGCTGCTGGTACTTTCGGCGGAAACTTTCAGGTGTGTAGACACCGTCAAACCCAATAAACTGCGTAATTAATGGGGCCGGCGTAACATCAAAAGCAGGATAGCGGACCGCAACGCTTGCGTGGGCTATTAGCTGCCGTCCTTGGAAGCTTAGCAGCTCTGCGCCCGGCCTTTCTTCGATCGGCACATCGCTCCCTTGCACCAACGAACGTGGGTCTTGAACCAGCACGTGAAATGGAACTCCGTACCGCTTTGCCATTACCGCCAGCGGATAAGTGCCGATTTTGTTGATGATATCGCCATTCTGTGCCGCACGATCCGAACCGACGACGACTGCATTGACTTCGCCTCTAGCCATCACCTGGGCAATGGCGCAATCGGGAATCAGTGATACGCGAACGCCTCCTTGTGCGAGCTCCCAAGCGGTCAGTCTCGCGCCTTGCAGGTACGGTCGAGTTTCCGTCGCGATGACGGCGAAGTCTTTGCTCATCGTCGCGCAATGCTGCGCTATCGCCAACAGTTCTCCACTCATGTTGCAATGGGTCAAAACCCGCGCTGGGTCCGGCAGAAGCTCGGCAGCGCGCTTTGCTCTTGCGCCCCGGGCACGGACGATCTGCGCGGCGAAATCACAAGCCCGCTCGCTAATCCACTCACCGGCACTCACGTTTCCCGGCAGCTTTTTAAACCACTCGTCGAAATATTGACCCAGTCCGCGGAAATCGAATGTCGGTCGCGCTCGGCAGAACTCGTGGGTCAGTTGATCGATCGATTTTCGCAGCGGGGGGATTTCCTTCGCGTGATAGTTTTGCGCCAGGAGCGCACCGCTATAGAGGAACGTAAGGACTTGACCAAAGGCACGCGTTTTCATCTCACGTACCGCAGCAATGGCCTGCGAAGCATCTTTGACGCTGATATATTGGATCTGCTCGGGAAGCGAAATCTCATCGAGAATCCGAAAACCGCCACCTTCCCATAGTACCGGCTCAAAAAGCGGGCTTTGTACCGAATTCATAAACGATCTGCAGTTGTACCAGGCTAAAAGTACTCGAGAGCTTGGCGGGCAACCGCAATGATTTTCTCTTCGGCTGCGAAAAACAAAGGGTCACGAAATCCGAATTTGCCGTGCAAACACTCATCCGAGACGGCAAGAATGGCACCGGCCTTTTTCTTTCGAACTTGAGCGATCGTTAAAAAAGCCGAGGTCACCATGTCGATGCTCGAAACATTTTGTTCTGTGAGTTGCGCGATCAATTCCGGCGTTTCCTGGAATAGCGCGTCAGTGGTAAAAATCCAGCCTAGATGGAACCGCACCTGCAGGCTTTCCGCGGCTCGCTTCAATGCATCGACTATCTCGGGGTGAGCCCTGGTGGAAAAATTATTTGCCACGTAATAGGACGATGTGCCTTCACCGCGCAGCGCTCCGGTTACGATGATCAGATCGCCAATCTTCACATGCTCCTGCAACGAGCCGCAACTTCCGACGCGGATCAGCGCTTGGGCACCGGCACCACAAAGAATTTCGGTGGTAATCGCCGTGTCCGGAGCGTAGCGCCCGCCATTTCCGACGGTTACTCTCTTTCCGTCCAGAGTTCCGGTGTGCATCTCGTAATCCAGGAACGTGAAGTTTTTTTGCGGTTGATCCAACATACTCAAAAGCAATTGGCTCCGATCCTTAGGGCCGGGAATCAAGGCATACGGACCGAGAGAATCGGCCTTCAGCCCGAGCATCGAGAGCATTCTTTGCGGTGTAAAGTGAGCTTCTTTGAGCATCGATCAAACAGCTTGGCCGACAAACTCAATCAGATCTTGGGCCGGCAGAGCAGGCTGTTCAAGCGCATTGAATGAGCGCAGGCATAACGCGCTTGAGGTCAAAACCAGTTCGGCGCCGGTTTCCTTCGCCTCACGCATGCGATCGGTTGCGCTCCATTGAGCGAGGTTCGGATCCGCTTCAGGAACACCGCCGCCGCCGCCGCAGCACCATGCCCAACGTTGGTTCCGTGTCATTTCCACGAACTCGACTCCAGGAATGGAGCGCAAAATGGTGCGCGGCGCTTCGTATATGCCGCAACCTCGCCCTAAATGGCAGGAATCGTGGTAAGTAACTTTTTTTCGAATCGGTTTAGTGATTTTCAAGTGACCCGTCCGTAAAGCGGCTTCGAGATATTCCACGCCATGCAAGACTTCCAAACCGGCGGCACCAACTTTGGCATTCTCGCGCCAAATGCGGCGGCAACTGCCGCAAGCAACCACCAGCCTTCCCACTCCACCTTGCGTAATTGCGTCCAGGTTTTCCTTTTGCAGACGCTCGTACTCGCGCCGAAATCCGAGATCGTAAGCATGCAACCCGCAGCATTTTTCCTGATCACCGAGGATAACAAAGTCCTCGCCTGCCTTTTGCATCAGCTTGGCCAAGGCCACGGCACCGGCGCGGCCGCTTGGCTGATCGGCGGAGCAACCGGCGAACAACACCGTCGGGGCATGTCGCTCAGCAATTTTAACCAGCCCCAATCCGTTTGCCCAAAAGCCGCGTTCTGCCCTCGTTTGCGACCAGGGGTTATCGTGTTGCTGCAAACCCTGGTATAGGTGGCGATGAGCGGCAATCGGACCCTCTTCCTCAGTGATCTGCTCGCGCATGGCAACCGTAATATCCCATGGGCCGTAACCGTCAGCCCGGACGCCGCAAAGCTCCTGGCACATCAGGCAGGTTGTACAACTGTAGACGATTTCCTTGAGTTCGGGCGTGATTGGGTCAAGCCCGTGAAAGACACGCTGCGCCATCAGCCAACGCGACTTTGGCGTGTGGCGTTGGAACCGATAAAATTCATAAGGAGGGCATTTTTGTTTAGGCCCGGGAACGTCTTCCATCGGATTGGCCGGGCCGTGCCCATAACAGGAGCCGCATAAAACACAGCCACTGCTGCGCGCATTTAGATCTTTGGCATAGAGCCATTTTTTGACCCGCTCTAGGCCGAGGTTTTTTTTGGATTCGTCTTGCACAGTATGAAGCGTGTAAGATCCGTAGCTGTTTTGAAGAAATGAAATCTTAAGACATTAATTGTATAGCCCCAGACAAACTGGCGTGTCAACAAACTAGCTTAGAATGGCGAGCTCGCCGTGATTCAGTTTTCGTAGCAAGGCGGAGAGTTCTTTCTGATGCGGAAGATCGAGCGAAGAAAAGATTGCAGAGACACTTCTCTCAAAGAGAGGAATTGTGGTCTTGTATAAGTTGGCTCCTTTATCTGTCAATGTTACGTGAACAACACGGCGGTCGGTTGAGTCGCGCTTCCTTACGACGAGTTTTTTTTGCTCAAGCCGGTCAACGATACCGGTAAGATTGCTGACCGTAACCATCATCTTAGCGCCGATCTCGCCAAATGGTAGGCTGCCCGCGTAACCAATGGTTGCGAGTACGTAGAACTGTGGCGGTGTTAAACCGACTTTGCCAAGATCAGATTCCAACTTTTTATGCGATGAGAGATTAAACCTTAAAAACCGCACCCAGAGACTCGTGCTGTAGGAAGCAAAAAAGGGACGTTTTTCGACTCGCACGTCGCCAATTTAGTCGGCGTCAAATGAAAAAGCAATAAATAGCTCGTTGTTTGCGAATTGAGAAGTGATTCGTGTAAGCGGTTCCGCGGCTTAACTCCTAAGCCCAGCGGCTTAACTAGAATTACAATCGAACTAAAAATGAGACTCTATATACTGGGCTGTGGTGATGCATTCGGCAGTGGTGGGCGTAATCAAAGTGCATACTTAATCGAGGCCCCGGACCGCCTGTTCTTGCTGGACTGCGGCGCGACTTCTTTGCTCGCGCTGAAGAAGCTCGGATTTGATTCGGGCCGACTCGATGTCATCTTCTTGAGCCACCTACATGGCGATCACTTTGGCGGCTTGCCTTTCTTCTTTATGGAATTTTTGTATGAGAACAGCCGCGAAAAGCCGCTGCATGTGGCTGGACCCGTGGGAACAGAAGAAAAAGCTCGTGCCGTCTTCGACCTCATGTACGGCAAGGGCACCAAGGCCGTAGATCTTGCAAGTACCTGCTTCCACGTTTTAGAGCCTGAGAAAACCTCAACGATTCAGGGAATTGAGGTATTTCCATTCCGCGTGCCGCATCAGGTGCACGAAATATCGCTCGCGTTGAAGGTTAGTTATAACGGCAAGCACGTTTTGTTTTCGGGAGATTCGGCCTGGACAGATGCATTTCTAAAGCACGCCGGCGGCGTCGACCTTTTCGTCTGCGAGTGTACCTACTACGACCGGGAGAGCTCGAACCACATGAGCTACCTACAGTTGAGAGAACAGCTGCCACGTTTGAGCTGCCCTCGAATCATACTGACTCACATGGGCTACGACATGCTTGCTCGTAGCGCCGAGATTTCCTGCGCGATGGCAGAAGATGGAATGATCGTGGAGATTTGACAACTACAAGGGCGGCTCTGTTTGGCTGCCAACGCTCTCGTTTTCGGGAATGATGGAATAGGGAAGGACAACGGCCCGATGGCCGCTTTCCTTTAAGACGTCCTGGAGTATCTGCTGCGCCTCGGAAAGCTCGGCGTAAGGACCCAAGCGGACACGATAAGAAGTCTCGCCTTTGTCGCTTAGCGTTGTTTTTTCGATAAAAGGATCAAAGCCTTTTTCCGAGAATGTCTTCAACAGAGCTTCTGCTCTGTGCTGCTCGCGAAATGAACCGACTTGCAGAATGTAACCGTCGGTAGAAGATTTGACCGCGGCTTCTGCCTGCGGCATTGTCATTAATGCGGATAATTTTGCCGGGTCCGGATTGGCTCGCTGTGCAGTTAGGGACTTCACAGCTGGTGTCAACGTATTAAGGACGTGATAATTATCGAATCCGTATTCTAGAAGGCGTTTCGTATCACCCCAAAGATCGCGCGAGCCGAGTAGCGACACTATCAGGGTTACGCCATTTCGCTCGACCGCACCGACATAGCATTTTTGAGCGGCAAAGGTATAGCCTGTTTTGCCGCCGATCGCGCCATCGTAGTTCCACAAGAGCCGGTTGTGATTGCGCACTGAGATCAGCCGCGTCCGCGTGCTTTTCTTTCCGGGCGACAGCGATCTCACCGAACTCATTTTCGTACGCATAATTTCTCGGAACGTTGGATTTTTCATTGCGTATCTGAAAATTAACGCCAAATCACGAGCCGTCGAGTAATGATCCGCCGCGGTCAAACCATGCGGATTACTAAAATGCGTATTGATTGCCCCGAGATTATGTGCCTTTTTCGTCATGATTTCGGCAAATCTTTCCACGGAACCCCCGATGCCCTCGGCCAATACGACACTGGCATCGTTAGCGGAGGCTAGCAACACTCCATAAAGCAGATCTTCAATACTGACCGTTTGTCCCGGCTTAAGGTAAAGCTTGGAGGCAGGCACCCGGGTCGCAGCTTTGGAAACAGTTAGTCGTTCGTTGGATCGCTTCTGGCTCTCAAGGGTCAGAATTGCAGTCAGTACTTTAGTCGTGCTGGCTGGTGGAAGCGGGGTGTCAGCATTTTTTTGATAAAGGATCTTGCCGGTTTTCGCATCCATTAGAAGTAGTGCGCGGGCGGATAAGTCGTCGTCTGGAGAAACTGCCCAGAGCAAAGAATCAGGCAGAAGCACGCAGATAAACAGGAATCCCGCTATAGTCGATCGTAAGTTCAATCTTTTCAGCTTCTTGGCCTCTCTTTCGGGGCTTCTTCACTGAATGCGCTGGACGCTCGGAAGCATCAAAATAGAACCAATTTATATCATATCTCCCGATCTCAGGATAGCCTTTTTGTCCTCGAACTGTGTTTCATTAATACCAGCTGCAATTAATTTGTTAGTCCGAGCCCAGGATCACATTTTGGAGGGGCGCCAATAAGTAATTCCTTTGCGCCGGAGTTTCGTCGAAGATACTGATGCAGGGCTCAGAGCCCGCGTAGTCAAACTAAGATCTATTTCAAAATCTTAATCTGTGAGGGATTTTCCAAGACCATTTCTAGCCCATATTGCGGATGATCCTTTATCTCCCCACGTAGCTCCACGTCCCGGCCATCAAAAGCTTTTGGCGGCAGTTTGTGTTGCTCGAAAAGTTCCACGGCCGACGCAAAGATAACCGCCGTCAGCGCGGACCGGGAAGGTCCGAAATTGAGAAAGTAAGTGTTGCTTTTGGCCGAATGGCCGACGCGAAAAATTCGGCCGCGAATCCGCGCAGGCTTTCCAGCGAAAGCTCGAATCTTTTCAACCTCGAGCGCCTGCAAAACAGGCGGTTCGACCGCTTTTTCATCAACCGGCAAAGGCGTGAACTTGACGGCGAAGCTTGGAAGACCCGAGGACGGTTGCAGGCGCACCACATCTAACGTCGTGGATTCGTCGACTTGCGCGATCGGAGGATTCCAACGTTGATAAAGAACTAGGGTGCAGACTCCCGCAACAAACGCGGCTATAAGTGAGATCGCTTGTGTGGGCGCGAAGTCTTTCAAGATTTTCTCTCCCACAAACGCTCAAAAATACGTCGGTATTCCTCTGCTAACGGCCCGGCATCACGAAAAAGTAAAAGATTTTCATCGTTGGAGCTGTCGGCGGCTTGGGTCCAATTATAGGAGCCGGTAAACACGACGCGGCGATCGATGACGGCGAATTTCTGGTGCATGAGCCCAGCCTCTCGTGCCGCATTGGGCGGCTTGCTGCCTGAGAGACGCCGTACCGGAATTTTTTGGACCTCTAAAAATTTACCTTTAGACTTGTCGTTGCGCGAGTCGAACTCCCGATCAATGATGACCTGAACCATGAGACCCCGCTTCTTGGCTTGTACCAAAGCGCCGGCTAATTCGTCGCTTGTGAACGCGTAGACGGCGACCAGAAGTTCTCTTCTAGCATTCTCGATTTCTCTTACAATATGGGTAGAGCACTTACCTTGGGGACTAAAACAAGCTTCCACAGCCATATCGGCGCTGGCGGCGGCAATGAGCGTAAAGAAAATTGCGCCTGCAATCAGGAATGGCAATGGCTTCATATTGCCGCCATCCGGTTGCCGTGGCTTGGGACCGTCCGCCCTCCCAAGCACATCTTTAAAATCAGCCGTTCCATGACTAATTCCGGGTTTGCTCCGCTGGACTTTAAGAGCAGATCCGCATCGTGAATACCGCGCATGTGTGAAAGCAACTCCGGCAACGAAAATGTTTCAGCTCGCTGAAAACAGAGATAATCCGCGTACGGGTTGCGCGTCAGTAATGTAGTCCTCTGGTCGATGATCTCTTGCTCAAATTGCTTGTAGGTCATACCGCGCTTCCACCGGCCGCGCAAATCAGTTTCGAGTATTTGCCGCGCAGATATAAGCTTCCGCACTTCAGCCGCGATCACGCTCAGTACTCTCAGTGGGTGATCACCTCCCGCGAGCAGACGAGCTAGCTGGGAGAGAGCCGCTGTAGCGTCGCGCCCGGCAACAAACCGGGTAAGATCGAAAATCCAACCTTCGATTTGGTCTGCGAAAATCGTCTCAACATCATCAGCGCGGATCACCGCGTGTTCACCGACGTAGAGCACCAACTTATTCAGCTCTTGTTGGAGGGTGCGTAGATCATCCCCGGCGCGGAGCAAAATCAATTCGCGGGCTTTCGGATCAACCCGCTTATTAGAGAGACTCAACTGTCGGTCAATAAATTCTCGCAGCTTGTCTCGGCTGATCTTGCCAAACCGATCACGCTCGAGACCAAGAAAAAATATCGCGCCGTTTTCTTCGAATTGCTTGTAGAGTCGAGTTCGCCGGTCGACTTGCGCTGCACTGAGGAGCAGAAAATCCCAGGACGGCAAACCTCCGTTCAATAGTTTCCGAATTGCGTTTTCTTCGGATTCACGGCCTTCTTTAAGCTCAAGTCCTCTGCTCTTACAGTATAGTACCAGCGCGTCGGCTGCTTCCCTGCCGTCATGATCTTGTGCCTGTAACAGCTCAACTACTGCTGCGTCCCTGGACGGTTCGAGCTGTTCCCATTGTTTTTGGCTCCAGCCCTCGATCGCTAGTAAATTGAATAAAAGCTTACCTGCATCATCTTTTTTGTCCTCACTCCATAGCTGCATTATTTTCTCCCCGAGTTCGCTTTTATTCTCACGCGAAAGAAAGTAGGGCGCGCTTTCGACCCATACAAGCTTTTTTCCGGGCAAGAACGGGGGAGTCAAAAGTGACAATTCAATCTGATCCCATGCCGCTGAGCGGCCGTCAAACCGCTCAAGATTAAATTCTCTCTGGTCGGGGGGAACGACCACATCGATCAGCGCCTTGCAGGCCGATTGTACCTGCAGATCATCGCCGAATAGAAGCACTAAGGCGGGTCCACTACCATTTCCAACGTCAGTTAGAAAATTCTCAAAATTTCGTTTCATGCTGTAGCTAAGGCTTGCGCGAAAAGGGTAGAGCTCTTTTGCTTGCGCTAGGCGGGATGATAACAATGACCTCGTCACACCAGAGTAGCTACCAGATTCCGGTCAATGTTTGGGAACCCACATCTGGTTTTTCTCACTCCAGGCATAATCTGACTTCCAAACTTTGAGTCCCATGGTGTATTTACCGCCAGATTTCGAAACGAAAATCCTCTCATTCGAATGGGGAATCTCAACCCGGGCAATTATGAGAACCTTCTTTGAGATTCCCTTGTTGATCAAAATACGGTCACCGACGCGCATCGTAGGCCGATTATCTTTGCGAGCTTTCATGAGCGAAAAATATCACTGCCGGAGTGCTCAGGCAAATTTCTCTGACCTCATGCACCTATATGATCTAGACAGAGCGCCGGTGAAGTTATGCAGCTCAGGAGCGCCTACGTTACCCCTGAAACCTGTAGGGCTCTAGAAGCTAGATTATTTATCAGGACCGACCCTTCCTTGACAATCTTTAGCCCCTCTCCTATAGCTGGTTCGATTTAGTTTCGCCATGGAAATTTAGGACGAGTCATAGCAATTCTCAATATTTCATTAGGTCACGGCGGAATCGCTAGCGTGCAATCTCATGCTGGCAAAGAACGGAGGTT
>JAICEJ010000001.1 GCA_025924215.1 Candidatus Binatia bacterium | reverse complement strand
TAAAAATGTATATCGATGGCGATACTCATTATTGGCCGGTGCGCTTTATCGAACGAGTCGATCATCCCGGCCGAGGGCACGTTGAGCTTAAAAAAGGCGCCGGTGAAATGATCCGCTATGGCGAGAAATTTCCCGGCGAT
Source organism: Candidatus Binatia bacterium (assembly GCA_025924215.1). Lineage (GTDB taxonomy): Bacteria > Desulfobacterota > Binatia > UBA9968 > UBA9968 > WHTF01. Next base: position 40,849 of record JAICEJ010000001.1, on the reverse strand, counting down.
GCCGCGACCTATTACCGCGACGGCAAGAAGATTCATTCTTTCAGCGAAACTCGCTGGAACCTGGAGATCCGCCACGATGTGATGGAGCGCGAAGGCTTCGATTACCAGGTGGTAATCCCTGACAACCGGCCGCTCATCTACGAAGTGGAGCCGTCTCTGGGCAATGCCATGGCGCGCGCCTACAACGATACGGTTGCCGAGGATCTTGGCGGCAGCGAACGATTCATCCCAATCTCCTGGGTGTATTTGCCTGACGTCGCTGAAGCTGTGCGTGAACTGACGCGCTCTGTGACACAACTCGGCTTCAAAGGCGTAAAATTGATGGGTGGTCATCAAAACTGCGATCTCGACGCCGAGGTGCTCTGGCCTTTCTACGAAGAGGTCTGCAAGCTGGATGTTCCGGTTTTGGTTCATCCCGGAACGCGCATCTTCGAAGCCCAGGATTGTCACCCCTGGCTGGTCGGCAGCGAACGCTATGATGGTTTTAAAATGCTCGCCACCGCGCTCGGTTTCCCGCTGACTTATATGGTGAGCGCGGCGCGGCTTATTATGAGCGGTACGTTGGATAGATTTCCAAACTTGCGGTTTGCCTTCTTCGAGGGGGGCATTGGTTGGGTGCCGTGGCTAATGAAGACGTTGGATCATCACACGTTGTCCGAGTCGCCGGGGACGACATCGGTGAACGATTTCTTCAAAGGCAGAGATCGCTTGAAGAAAAAGCCGAGCGCTTACTTCGAGCAGCTGTATGTCGCGGCCATCGCCTGGGAAGATTATCTGCCGAAAATCGTGGAAATTTGGCCCGATCACAACATCATCATCGGCAGCGATTTCGATCATGGCGACGCGATCTCGACCTGGCCTAACACGGTCGCGCCGATCAGAGCGATGCGCGGTTTGAGCGATAGAGACAAAGATAAGATTCTCGGCGGCAACGCCATGAAGCTGTTCGGCATGAAGGTGGCACACTAGCGGCCTGTCGAAAAGACATGAACGCTCGTAGCGTTACTTGCCTTGCGAGTAAGTAGTCAGCAAGTACGCTGCCGCTCTGATCAATCGCGGCCTTGCGTCTCAGCCTTTGAACAGCCTGGATTCAGAACTTTTCAGAATGTTCCGACGGCGGAGAACTCGCGATCGTAAAATGTTCCGGCGCGGATCATTGGACCATTTCTATTGATTAGTCGCATAGCGTCCGCACCGGTAATTTCGCGATCGCACGGTGGACTTCAAGAGAAAGATATTGCGCTGAGACGCGGCGCAAATTTTATGTTTAATCCGATCTGTTCGTACGAAATGGAGGTTTGAGATGGGCAAATTTCATGTGGTTTATTTTGGCAGCAATGATGTGCCGGTGGAGCTGATCAAGCCGATCCTGGCGGAAATCGATGCTGATATGACGATCAGGCGGCCGACCAACGATGCCGAGGTGGTCGAAATGGGCAAAGATGCCGATGGCATCATCATGCATGGTTCGGTGCCGCTAACAAGAGAGATCATTTCGCAACTCAAGCGTTGTAAAGTTGTCTGCCGCACCGGTGTCGGAGTTGATCGGATGGATCTTAAAGCAGCTTCCGATCACGGCATGATTATCTGCAATGCTGCCGGCTGCAATTCCATCGAAGTATCGGAACAGACGATCGGATTACTGATCGCCATCTCGAGAAAACTCGTGCGCATGAATCAGTACGTGCGCGACGGTAAATGGCGGCGGCATACTGCCGAACTGCATGCCTATCGCGGCCGGGTTTATCGCATTCAGGGGCGCACGTTGGGGATCGTCGGACTTGGCCATGTCGGGCGGCAAGTGGCGCCGCGAGCCCAAGGAATGAGGCTGAATGTACAAGCCGTCGATCCGTATCTGGATTCCAAAGTTGCCCAGTCGCTCGGCGTAAAGCTCGTGTCGTTTGATGAGCTGGTTGCAACATCGGACTTCATCAGCCTTCATGCGCCTCTCACGAGACAAACCCGCCGAATGTTTAGTGCGCCTCAGTTCAAAGCCATGAAAAAAACCGCCTACTTGATCAATTGCGCGCGCGGCGGTCTGGTCGACACTGAAGGTTTGTATGAAGCGCTGGTGGCTGGAGAATTGGCCGGAGCGGCCCTAGATGTTACCGAACCGGAACCGTTACCGGCGGACCACAAGATTCTTACCCTTCCAAATGTAATCGTAACATGTCATACCGCCGCGAACTCCGATGAGTCCTACATCGATTGCCAGACACATGCGGCGCGCGAAGTTGTAAACGTTCTTAGCGGCAGAGGCCCAAGCACTGAAGTCAAAGATCCCTGGTTGTTGGCTGAAGCACAGGATGAAGGATTCGGCGGAGTGTAACGTCCACCTGCTTAATCCTTAATTACTATGAGCTGACGCTATCTCGGAGCGGCCGAGTATTAGCGATGTTTCACTGCTGTAAAATTTGATCTCAGGTGTGCCATTCTTTGTTTGTAGCGTCCCCGCTACAAACTTTGAATAGACGCAATGCTACGCTGATCCGCATCCAGGAATATTACAAATAAAGTGATTTTATATTGAAGCTGTCTTGAGTTGAGGCGCCAGATTACATACTCTTCAGCCAGGAGGTATCGTGTTATGTCAGTAAATCTCGAAGCCGCGGTTATGGAAAATATAAATGAACTCAAGGTGGCAATCTCTGAAAAGGCTCTCGAAGTAGCCGACTTGGAGAAAGAGTTGAAGCGCTATGAGTCCGTCCTGGCTCTGCTGCGTGATGATCACAATAGGAATGCGCGAAGAAAAGGTCGACCACGCGGAAAAACAGATCTTGCCGAGGTGCTAGGCGGGCTGCCCGAAACATTTACCAGCAAGGAATTTATCAAGGCGGCGACGCGCACCAAAAAACCATCGGTTTACCTTCGACTGGCGCTTTCCAGATGGGCAAAGGAAGGAAGAGTCAAGCGATTAGAAAGAGGTAAATACCAGAAGGTTAGAAACGGTAGCTCGCATCGGCTTGCGGCCTGATCGCATCAAATCGTTTTTCAATCTTTTCCAATACGCAATGTAGTAAAGGCTCCGGTCGACAACCGGAGCCGCGCATCTCCGCAGTGCAAGAAATCAAGTTAGTAGCGGCAAAAGCGTTCCCGCCCATGCATGGGTGTGAGGTGCTGTCGCTTGTCTAGTGGACTGCCGTTTGGGCTAAGCCGGTAATTGTTAGGGACAGCTGCCTCACCTAGCACTGCTTTCTCAGTCGTGCGGCAACTCGCAACCAAGTTTGACCAGCTAACCGCCAGCTATTGTTCTTACCTCCCAGCCCGCGTAGCGCTCCATTTGCCGCCGGATTTTAGCGATCCGTCCATCGAGTTGCCGTTAACCCGCCCGTTGTATTGTCCCTCGCCGGCAGTGAAACTAATCTCCTCGCCATTTAGTTTGCCGTTGACCGGTGTGACGACGTTGCCAGATTTTAGAGTGCCGCTGATCATCTGAAAGGTTTGTTTGAGCGTCAGCTCGCCATTAGGCAGCTTCCACGTCCCGTTTACTTTCGCCGGCACGATCCAAAGGTAGGCTGTGCACCAGTTGCTGCATCCTTCCGCGTTGGCGGTTTCGTCAGGCTTCCATTCTTCCATATCAAAAGAATTCGATACAATGCGCGTGCCCGGTTTTAAATCGAGGATCTTGGGACGAAGTTTGAGATTGATACTGGGCAGGAGGAACATGGTGATTACCTGAGCTTGCGAGAAATCGCTTTCGAACAAGTCCGCTTTAGCAAAGGTGGCTCGATCGCTGACGCCCTCTTTGGCGGCATTGCGCTTGGCCAGCTCGACCATGTCCGGATTGTATTCGATGCCGTGAGCCTTGGCGCCGCGTTTAGCTGCCGTAATTACAGTGCGGCCATCACCCGAACCCAAATCGATGACATAATCTTTGGCGGTTACTTTTGCCATGTCGAGCATTTTTTCGACCAGAGCCTGAGGCGTTGGCACCCAGACGACATCCTTGCCTTCTTGGCCGACCTGCGGTTCGTATTGCTTTGCCGGCTGGGCAAATCCGATTGCGGTAATCAGAGAAAGGCTAAGCGCCAATGATAAACTGCTAGTTAAACGCGATACAATCATTCTAATCCTCCCAGAGCGGTGATACTGACAGTATCGACCGGTGAATAGAGCAGACAAACGATCTCCATACCTTAGCGATGCGCAATTGTCCAGGAAGGAAGCGCAGGATAGCTTGGCGCTCCTAGGCGGTGCCAAGAAGTTGGATGGGTTTTTTTTCATTCCCCCAAGGAGCAGAGAAACTATGGCCCAAGTCAAAAGACTTGGGCCATAGTTTTTGTGAGCTGTTGAGATGCGCGCGCGGCTACAAACCTGGAGCGATAAGCAGAATGCGGTGCTTGAAGTCGGCGTCAGCGGAATTGATTTACTCGAGGATTTCTGGTCACGATTCACCGCTTCGTGGCGCTCCATTTGCCGCCGGATTTTAGCGATCCGTCCATCGAGTTGCCGTTAACCCGTCCGTTGTATTGTCCCTCACCGGCAGTGAAACTAATCTCCTCGCCGTTTAGTTTGCCGTTGACCGGTGTGACGACGTTGCCAGATTTTAGAGTGCCGCTGATCATCTGAAAGGTTTGTTTAAGCGTCAGCTCACCGTTGGGCAGCTTCCACGTTCCGTCTACCTTCGCCGGCACGATCCACAGGTAAGCCGTACAATAACCGTTGCAATTATCGGCCCTGCCCGTTTCATCCGCCTTCCATTCTCCCATATCGAAAGTATTCGAAACGATGCGCGTTCCCGGTTTGAGATCGAGAATCTTAGGGCGGAGCTTCATGTTGATGCTCGACAGGAGAAACATCGTGATCACCTGAGCTTGCGAGAAATCGCTTTCGAACAAGTCCGCTTTAGCAAAGGTGGCTCGATCGCTGACGCCTTCTTTGGCGGCATTGCGCTTGGCGAGCTCGACCATGTCCGGATTGTATTCGATGCCGTGAGCCTTGGCGCCGCGTTTAGCTGCCGTAATTACAGTGCGCCCATCACCCGAACCCAGATCGATGACGAAGTCTTTAGGGGTTACTTTTGCCATATCGAGCATCTTGTCTACCAGAGCCTGAGGCGTTGGCACCCAGACGACATCCTTACCTTCTTGGCCGACCTGGGGCTCATAGCTTTTCGCCGGCTGCGCTTGTGCCGCCGCGGAAGCGCCGACCAGGGCGATGCACATACACAATATTAATAATCGCGCGAAATACGATGCGTTCATAAGTCCTCCGTTCAATGATGATTGAGCATAGCAGGTTCGAACAGAGGAGTGGAGTTGCCGATAACAGTCTATTCGTATTCTGCTAACTGTCCGCTGATCTTTCCAAAGTCAGCAGCTTCTAGCCTGATTGCACTCCGGTTCGGTTCTCACGCGTTTCCAGCGAAATGGTGTACTAATTGCCGGCAATCCGTAAGACAGCATCTCCCGGTGGGTGAGCCAGGCGGCTAATCTGTCCTAAGTGGCACTTGATAAAGGTTTAAAAAGATTTTCCCGCCGCGGCAGCCCCGTGATGCGTATAGCTCGGGTTTTCTCCGGACCGCTCAACTGTCAACCTTCCTGTTGCTTTATGATGTCGGGCTAGCTACAAAATAGGACGACTCCCCTAGGTTCCGTTATAGATACAAGGAGCAGTCAATGGCACAGAAGTATGTGGACAGCTTCGGCACGCGCAAGGTGCTGAGAGTGGGCGATCGAGGCTATGATATTTTCCGGCTCGATTTGCTAGAGAAGGCGGGCTTTCAGAACATTTCTCGATTGCCTGTTTCTCTCAAGGTTTTATTGGAAAACCTGTTAAGGCAGGAAGACAACCATCACGTTACCAAGGGCGACATTGAAGCGCTCGCAAATTGGAACCCGAACGTTAAGTCGGAAAAAGAGATTGCGTTTATGCCGGCGCGGGTGCTGATGCAGGATCTTACTGGAGTTCCTGCCGTGGTCGATCTCGCGGCGATGCGCGAGGCGATGAAGCGATTAGGCGGGGATCCAAAAAAAATCAATCCGCTAGCTCCTGTCGATCTGGTGATCGATCATTCGGTTCAAGTCGATTTTTATGGCAGCGCGGATGCGTTGCACAAGAATTCGGAAATAGAGTTTAAGCGAAATGTCGAACGTTATGCATTCTTAAGATGGGGTCAAACGGCTTTTGACAATTTCCGCCTGATTCCGCCGGATACCGGAATTTGCCATCAGGTGAACCTTGAATATTTGGCGCCGGTGGTTTTCCGCGCGCAAAAAGACGGCGCGCACTTCGCGTATCCTGATACCGTTGTCGGCACCGACTCGCACACGACCATGATCAACGGTTTGGGTGTCGTCGGCTGGGGAGTAGGTGGCATCGAAGCGGAAGCGGCGCTGCTTGGCCAGCCGATCATCATGCTCATCCCCGAAGTGATCGGTTTTAAGCTGCACGGCAAACTCCCGGAGGGAGCAACCGCAACGGATCTGGTTTTGACGGTTGTGCAGATGCTTAGGAAAAAGGGAGTGGTTGAGAAGTTCGTCGAGTTTTACGGCGCGGGTTTGTCTAGTCTGAGCTTGGCCGATCGTGCGACCATCGGCAACATGGGGCCTGAATACGGCGCGACCATTGGGTATTTCCCAATTGACGACGAGACCTTGCGCTACTTGGAACTAACCGGCCGGGACCGACACCTGATCAACCTAGTCGAAAGCTATGCCAAAGAGCAAGGCATGTTCCGCACCGATTCTTCGCCCGATCCCATGTTCACCGATTCACTCGAGCTTGATCTGGCAACGGTGGTGCCGAGCTTGTCGGGTCCGCGCCGGCCGCAAGATAGGATACCGCTGACTGAAAGCAAGAAATCATTTAAAGAAGCGCTGCCGTCTCTAATGAAGGATGGGGATGTCAACAAGACGGTCACTGTGCAGAATAATGGCGACAAGTTCGCGCTCACGCATGGCTCGGTTGTCATCTCGGCGATCACGAGTTGCACGAACACATCAAATCCGTCAGTCATGATCGGCGCCGGATTGCTGGCCAAAAAGGCGGCAGAGAAGGGTCTGGCGAGTAAACCCTGGGTGAAAACCAGTCTGGCGCCTGGGTCGAAGGTGGTGACCGAGTATCTAAAGGATAGCGGCCTTCTGTCGTACTTAGAAACTATCGGTTTTCATCTGGTTGGCTATGGCTGTACCACTTGCATCGGCAATAGCGGACCACTGCCTGAGCCAGTGGTTAACGCGATTCAGGAAGGGGACTTGGTAGCCGCTGCGGTGTTGTCCGGCAACCGAAACTTCGAAGGCCGTATTCATCCTAATGTCCGCGCCAATTATCTCGCCTCCCCGCCTCTGGTAGTTGCCTATGCGTTAGCCGGTAGTATGGATACCGATCTCTATAACGAACCGCTGGGAAATGATTTGGAGGGTAAGCCAGTTTATTTGCGAGACATTTGGCCGACGCCCCAAGAAGTTCAAGAGACTATGCGTAAATCGGTGCGGTCGGAGATGTTTAGAAAGGAATACAGTCAGGCCACCGAAGGCGATGAGCAGTGGAAGAACATGCCGGTGCCGCAGGGCGAGCTCTTCCGTTGGGATCCCCAGTCGACATACGTGCGTGAAGCGCCCTACTTCGACGGAATGTCGAGAACCCCGGCCGAGCTCAAGGAGATCAAAGGAGCGCGTGTACTAGCGTTGCTCGGTGATTCGGTTACCACCGATCATATTTCGCCGGCGGGTTCCATCGAGAGAAACGGCCCGGCGGCGCGCTACCTCACCAACAATGATGTTTTGCCCAAAGACTTTAACCAGTATGGCGCCCGTCGCGGTAATCATGAAGTCATGATGCGCGGAACGTTTGCAAATATTCGTCTGAAAAATATGCTGGCGCCGGGCACTGAAGGCGGCGTGACGGTTCATTTGCCGGACAAGAAGCAAATGTCAATTTACGACGCCGCGATGCAGTATCAAAAGGAAGTCATCCCGCTCATAGTTGTCGCTGGAAAGGAGTACGGCTCCGGTTCCTCGCGTGACTGGGCAGCCAAAGGCCCGCGCTTGCTAGGCGTGAAAGCGGTTATCGCCGAGAGTTATGAACGCATTCATCGTAGTAACTTGATTGGCATGGGAATCGTGCCGCTGCAGTTCAAACCTGGTGAAAACCTGAAGTATTATAAGCTTACCGGCTTTGAGACTTTCGAAATCGTCGGCATCTCGGCCGGCCTCAACTTGAGACAAACTCTTACCGTGAGAGCGACGACGGATGACGGCGAGGTTCAAGAGTTCACGGTTATTTGCCGCATCGATACCCCGGCTGAGCTTGAATACTACCGTCACGGCGGAATCTTGGAGTTCGTGCTCAGGCAACTTTTACAAAGCTGATCGTTGGAAGCAAAGATTCGAACGGCCTCAGGGATTGAGCTTGGGCCAACCGGTGGCATTCCCCGACCAACGCCGATGAATCGGAGACAAGCGCTTGGGATAATTGGACCCGGCTCGCTGGCGCTTCTCTTCGGCAGTGCGCAATCATTCCGTGGAAATATCTCCGCCGCTGAAAGGCCGATAATGAATCAACCAGCTCACATCGCGAATTTTACCGCCGATAACCCGGGCATGATGACCTTGCAGGGTACCAACCAATATATCGTTGGCAAGGACAGCGCGGTTGTCATCGATGTGGCGCTGAGCTCAGACGGAAACATGGATGGCATCATCGAACAGGCCGAAGCGATGGGCGTCAAAAAAATCGACAAGATCCTTTTGACGCATATCCATATCGATCACTGTGGCGGGGCACTGGCGCTTAAGAAGCGCACCGGCGCAAAACTTGGCATCCACCGTTCGCGCGCAGGCTATCTGGGCGGGGAGGACTTTCGGTACGATGACCAAGACCGGATTCCGTTTGGTGGTGGCGAGCTCCAAGTCCTGCACACTCCAGGTCATGAATCGGGTCACTGCTGTTTCTATGAATCAGGCGACAGGGTGCTGTTCAGCGGTGACAATATTTTGGGATACGGAACGGCAGTGATTCACCCGCCTGACGGTAACATGACCGATTACTTGCAATCGTTGGAGCGGCTGTTGGAGTTCAATATCGATCTGATTCTGCCCGGACACGGGCCTCTGGTTGGTAAACCGGAGGCAAAGATCAGGGAATACTTGCGGCATCGGATGATGCGCGAGAAGCAGGTGATCGATGCCTTACGCAAGGGACTTAATACCATCGGGGATATCACGCAATCCATCTATGTGGATGTGTCCGCCGGCCTCCAAAGGGTGGCGGAATTCTCGGTTCAGGCGCATCTGGAGAAGCTAATTCGCGACGAACGCGTAAAAAGAGAAGATGGCCGCTATCATCTGCTTGGCCAGTGATAAATCGCCTTGTTGCCTAATCAAGAGCATCGAATCGCTATTTGCTGCAACCCGATCTGCACGTCATCTGCGCGTCTAACATAAACCTGAGAGTGAAACTTTGGCCTGAGCAGTAAAATCGCCCTTCCTCCCGACAGAGAGTCGCCGCCGCCTCTGGAGAAACCGGCAACATTAACCAGAGCCTAGAAAAACTTGCTTGGTTATCGTAGGTGTTGCGACCGTCCTGATCTACCACTTCTCTAAAATAACAACCGGGTACCCCGCTTGTGTCACCCGTCGCGCTTGTTCTTCGGCACTGGACCGAGTTGAAAATTGTCCGACTTGGACACGATAAAACGTGCTCGTGCTGGTGTTCAATGGGACAATGGCGACGTCCGAAAACGTCGATGCGACCCGGTCGCGCAGCTGGCGAGCATTCTCGAGTACTGAGAATGAGCCTAGCTGAAGCGTATAGTCGAGAGAATCTTTAATCAAGGATATTTTGTCAGCGCCGCTACCGACCACTTCGATCCGCACCGGGATGGTTCCGGGACCAATCATGCCGAGGATTTTGCCTGCCGCATAGGACAGGTCTATAATCCTTCCCTTCGCGAAGGGTCCACGATCGTTGATCAGAACTTCAATCGATCTGCCATTCTCTAAGTTGGTTACCAGCACTCGAGTGCCGAGCGGCAATGTTTGATGCGCCGCCGTGAGGTCGTCTTGATTATAGATGACGCCGCTGGCAGTAGTCTTGCCGTGAAAACCGGGCCCATACCATGACGCGATGCCGGTTTGGCTGACGCGCGGCGCGGTTACAGGAGGAGGGATTCTCGAGGCCGGCAAGGAACATGCCGCCAGGTAGCTGACCGTTACCAAGAGGAGAACCAGCTTTAAGTCGGAAATCGGCCGCAAAATCCCTCCAGGCACAATCGTCAGGATCAATGTTATCGAACTTCTGGCGGCAAAGCACATCGAACCGGAGTCTCGCTCGGAATGCCCAATCCCCCGATTAACCGAGCAACGCTTCCATCCTGTAGGCCCCCTGCTGCCGATCCGGAGTGGGAACTCTTTCTTTTGCGCTTATCAGACTACCGAATACGGCATCAGCCAACGGTAAAACAACATTGAGATTGCTCAGGTGCCGTTTGTGATGCATATGATGATGCGCGTCAAGCCAGCGAAACCACCGAGTTTGCTCGAAGCGCCGCCCCATGGGAATGTGCATGCAGTAGTGCAGATACTCGTAAAGCGCATAATAAACCGCCATCGCCGCGCACGCGCCGACGAGTAGAGGCGCGCCAACAAGGTTCTGTATAAGGAGTATTGCAGGAACGTGAAGCGCGATGATCAGCGGTGCGTTCCACCAAGCGAAGCGAACCTTTCTCATATATTTCTTATCCGACAGAAAATAATCGGTTCCCGTGCGGAAGAGACCATGATGAACCAATGCATGAGCGCGAAATGGATACTTCCAGCGCGGCTGATGCATGAGATACTTGTGTAAAGTCCATTCGAAAAAGCTTCCATACACGAAAAAGGCTGCGAACGCGGCGAGTTCGCTAATGTAAAATGACATGATGTTTCGCTCCCTGTATCACGATTGAGTAAACGGCTCTTCGAAGATTTTCTGTCTGTTGGAAGGCTTATGACGCCAGTTGGCAAGGCGGAATGCAGATCTCTACTATGTGAGTTCCTGTTGAGCTCATGAAAACGTGCTTCACACTACGTGGTTTTGTTCGAATGGTCAATTAGAATGCTTTCAAAAGGCGCATTTTCAATAACTAAGTGCCGTTTACGCCGCGCAGAGATTGTGCTACTTTACCGACAACTTACAAGGGAGTGTCTTAGTTTATGTCAGGCCATTCAAAATGGAGCACGATCAAGCATAAGAAAGCCGCAAAAGACGCGAAGAAGGGCAAGCTCTTCACCAAGCTGATCAAGGAAATTACGGTTGCGGCCCGAATGGGCGGCGGCGATATTAATGCGAATCCGCGTCTGCGCACTGCGGTCCTCACGGCTCGAGCTGCAAGTATGCCCACCGAGAACATCGATCGGGCGATCAAAAAGGGAACCGGCGAGCTTGAAGGTGTCACCTACGACGAGATTCAATACGAAGGATATGGGCCGGGTGGTGCAGCCATATTGGCGCATGTGCTTACGGATAACAAAAATCGCACGGTTTCAGAAATTCGGCGCCTGTTTACAAAACACGGCGGCAATATGGGCGAGGCCGGCTGCGTCGCCTGGATGTTCGACAAAAAGGGCCTGATCACGATCGAGAAAACTCAAGTTGATGAGGATCGCTTGATGTCAATTGTTCTTGATGCCGGGGCCGAGGATGTTAGGGATGAAGATGAAATTTTCGAAGTGATTACAACCGTCGAAGAGTTCGACAAAGTCAAGGAACGGCTCGAACTCGAAAAAGTAGCGATCGCCAGCGCGCAAATCACCATGGTGCCGAAGAATACTGTTGATGTCGACGAGAAGAATGTCGAACAGATTTTGAAGCTTACCGAGGAACTTGAAGATCACGACGATGTCCAGAGCGTTTCGGCTAATTTCAACATCCCGAGTGAGTTAATGGAGAAGGCTAGTTGAGCTGGCCTTCGCCTGTCCGGCGCAGGGCTGATGCACAGACGCTGGCGCGCAGGGTTCTCGGCATCGATCCCGGTTCGGCAGTAACCGGTTGGGGAGTCGTTGAGGCGACAGGCACTTCATTGATCCATCTGGCGCATGGCACGGTGGTTACGGCGGGCACTCAGGGGCAGGCGGCTCGGCTGGAGCGCATTTACCGCGGCCTTGAGGAAGTCATCGATTCCTATAATCCGGATGGTGTTTGCGTCGAGCGGGTTTTTTTCGCGCGAAACGCGCAGAGCGCGCTCAAGCTCGGTCAGGCGCGCGGCGTAGCCATTCTCGCCGCTGCGCGAAGAAGCTTGGCAGTTCATGAGTATGCCGCCGTTGAGATCAAGGCCGCGGTGGTAGGCTACGGCCACGCCACTAAACAGCAGGTACAAATGATGATTGCGTCTTTGCTGCGCCTTCGCGGCAAGTTGCCGGCCGACGCCGCGGACGCGCTCGCGGCGGCTATTTGCCATCTTCATATGCAGGTGTTGCGCGCGCGCCTCGTCGAAGCCCTGCCAAGAACCATTGAGCCCTTGCGGCCGCGCAAGTCGATCCTTCCTTGAGATGCCGAACGGCGTTGAAATTAACCGAAAGATTAAGCAGTCATGATCGCTCAAATTAGCGGCACTCTGGCGCAGAAGGTTGCAGGAGAGATTGTCGTTGACGTCGGTGGAGTCGGTTATCAGGTCTTCATCCCGCTCAATGTGTTTTATCATCTGCCGGAGATCGGCGCGCCGGTCCGGCTGCATATTCACACTCACTTGCGCGAGGATGCCCTACAGCTTTTCGGCTTCCAGGAGCCGGAGGAAAAACAAGTTTTCTTGCAACTCAACGGCGTTGCCGGCATCGGACCTAAACTTGCGCTGAACATTTTGTCGGGAATTCCCGCCGATGAACTCACCCGTGCAATCAAGGGAGGCGATCAGTTGCGTTTGGTATCGATCCCTGGCGTCGGCAAGAAACTTGCCGAGCGCATGATCGTCGAGCTTCGTGATCGCTTTGCGCTTCTCGAATCTCAAGCCATAGAAACTCCTGCGCAAGGGCGCGACCCGCAGCTGCTCCAAGACGCTGTTTCGGCTCTCGTTAATCTGGGCTATCGTAAAGTGGAGGTTGAAAAGAATGTGCGTGACTGCGTTCAAGCGGGCAATCACAGTCTCGAGCAGGTGATTAAGGAAGTTCTTCGGCGCATGAGTCGCTGACACTGATTATGGCCCACTCACCCATCATCGATTCGGACAAATCCTCGCAATCACGGGAGATCTCGCCGGCGCGAAGCGATGAGGATCTAAACTACGAGGTAAATCTGCGGCCCCGTGGATTCGAGGAATACGTCGGCCAAGATCGGGTCAAAGAAAACCTTAAAGTAGCCATTGACGCAGCCCGCGGGCGTGGTGAGGTTCTAGACCACCTTTTGTTTCATGGCCCGCCGGGATTAGGAAAAACATCCCTGGCCTACATCATCGCCCGCGAAATGGGCGTCAATATTAAAGGGACTTCAGGGCCGATTATCGAGCGTGCCGGTGATCTGGCGGCGATTCTCACCAATTTGGAGGAAGGCGATATCTTGTTCATCGATGAAATTCATCGCCTCAACCATATTGTCGAAGAGGTTCTATATCCCGCCATGGAAGATTTTCAGATCGATATCATGATTGGACAAGGTCCGGCGGCCCGATCCATCAAGCTTGAGTTGAAGCCATTTACTTTGATTGGCGCAACGACAAGATCAGGACTGCTGACCTCGCCGCTGCGGGATCGTTTCGGGCTGAGCTTCCGGTTAGATTTTTATTCGCCGGAAACCCTCACTGATCTTCTCCAGCGCTCAGCTGTTATTCTCGGCGTGGCTGGCGAACAGGACGGAATCGCCGAGATCGCGCGGCGGTCGCGTGGCACACCACGAATCGCCAACCGCCTGCTACGCCGTGTGCGCGACTATGCGCAGGTCAAAGCAACCGGACGGATAACGCTCGCGGTGACTGTCGAGGCGTTGCAGATGTTGGAGGTTGACTCCATCGGCCTCGATAAAATGGATACCATGTTGCTATTGACCCTAATCGAAAAGTTCTCCGGAGGACCGGTTGGAATCGAGACTCTGGCAGCGGCGATTGGCGAAGAAAAGGACACCATTGAAGATGTCTATGAGCCATTTCTGATTCAGGCGGGTTTCATCCAGCGAACGCCTAGAGGGCGGATGGCGACGCCGTTGGCTTACAATCACTTCGGCCAGAGACCTAAGGGACAGAAGGGCAGTGCTCCTAAAAACCAACCTAGTTTGTTTTGAAGTAGCAATTATCTGAAATCCTCCTCAAGCAGCGGATCTAACCCTATGCCTGAGTTCGGTAGAACTTTGATCATTCTGGGGATCGTAACCGTTGCCGTCGGAGTACTGTTTACATTGGGTGGAAAAATCCCTTGGCTCGGGCATTTACCGGGTGATATCTACGTCCAGCGAGGTCGCTTCAGTTTTTACTTTCCAATCACCACGTGCATTGTTATCAGCATCCTCATCAGCCTTGTTCTCTATCTCTTTAGGAGATAAAATTCTTTTTGCATTTTAGTGTCTTAGCAAGTCCATGGGCAAAACCTCCAAAACGCAACAGCAGATCAGCGACACGCCCACGTTGGATGAAACTAAACGGCGAAAGCGTGAAGGGCTGGCGATTCTCATCACTTCACTGGTGGTGCTTGCGTTCGCATTCTTCGAGGTGCAGCTTCCCGATGTTTCGTCGGAATATTCTCTCAGCAATAACATAGTTTTCTTTCTCTTAATCAACATCAACATTATTCTTCTGATTCTCCTGGTTTTTCTGGTCGTCAGAAACCTGGTGAAGCTGGTTTTCGAACGCAAACGCGGCATCCTCGGTTCACGGCTACGGGTTCGCCTGGTGATCGCATTTGTCGGTTTGTCGCTTGTTCCGACCCTGTTGCTCTTCGTCATCGCTGGCGGATTTGTCACTCGCTCCTTTGAAAGATGGTTCGATATACAGGTTGAGACCGCCCTCCAGGGATCGTTGGAAATCGGCCAGACCTATTATCAAAACTCGGCAAACAATGCGCTCTTCTATGCACGGCAGCTAAGCCGCCGCGTCACTGAACAGGGGCTGTTCGAGACCGGACGGCGAAGCGATCTTAAAGAATTTATCCAGATCAAGCAGCGTGAGTACAATCTCGGAACTGTGGAATTATTTTCACCAGATCACCAGCCGGTAGTAGTGGCTTTCAATGACCAGGTACCCACTGGAGTTAGCATCAAGGCTGAAGCCGATTTCCTTAACCGGGCGCTGCGCGGCCTGGAAGTCACCCGAACTCAGGCTTTTGGCGAGGGCGACGTTATTCGCGGGGGTGTTCCGATCTATGACAGCGGCAAGCGGATTCAGGGAGTCGTCGTAGTCGATTATTACGTGCCGAAGAGCATTACTAAACGCGCGCTTGAAATCTCCCGGTCGTATGAGCAGTACAAGCACCTTGGTTTTCTGAAGAACCCGGTGAAAAACAGTTACATTCTGACCCTGCTACTAATTACCCTTGTGATTATCTTTGCCGCGACTTGGTTCGGCCTTTATCTTGCCAAAGGAATCACGATCCCGATTCAACAGGTGGCAGCGGGGACTCACGAAGTCGCTCATGGCAACTGGGATTATCAAATTGAGGCGGCCGGCGATGACGAGTTAGGAACCTTGGTTGAGTCATTCAACCAGATGACCCGAGACTTAAAGAAGAGCAACCTGGAATTGTTGCGCCGCGGCAAGTTCGTTGAAACACTTCTCGCTAATATTACCGCAGGAGTGATTGCTGTCGATCCGAACGGGAAGATCACTTCTTGGAACAAGGCGGCCGAACAAATGCTAGGTGTGGACGGTTCTGCTGCTCTCGGAAAATACTACAGGGAAGCGTTTGAAACCGAGTCGCTAATGGTCATGCGCGACTTGATAGACAACCTCAAAGATCGCGAAAGCAGCGAGACTGAATTGCAGATACAGCTACCGGACCATCTCCTTACCGTATTCGCTACCGCCGCTACCCTCAGAGATGATGCTAATGACAGCCTAGGTATCATGATTTTTCTCGAAGACATTACCCAGATTCAAAAAGTACAGAGGATGGAAGCGTGGCGCGAAGTGGCGCGGCGAATCGCGCACGAAATCAAAAATCCGCTCACGCCGATACAGCTCTCGGCCGAGAGACTTCGCAAACGCTATGCTAAGCTGTTGCAAGGGGACGGCGCGGTACTGGACAAATGCACGACGACGATTATCCAGCAGGTGGTCGAGCTCAAGAATCTGGTCAATGAGTTTTCGCAATTCGCAAGATTACCTACGGCTCAGCCGGTGCTCAACGACCTAAACGTGATTGTTCAGGACGCGCTATTCCTGTTTAAGGAAGGACATAACCATATCGATTTTGAGTTCCGGCAGGGAGAGTTGCCGGCGCTGGAGCTCGATCGCGAGCAAATCAAACGGGTGATGATCAACTTATTAGACAACGCCGTGGCCGCCGTTGGCGGCGGCGGCCATGTGCAGATAGCGACTGCCTATGATCGCACTCGGAACACGGTCTACCTTGAAGTTGCCGACGATGGTTGTGGCATGGCGGCGGAAGCTCGAGTTAGAATATTCGAGCCTGGATTTTCTACTAAAAAACAGGGTACCGGCCTAGGGCTCACCATCGTCAATCAAATTGTCGAAGATCATCGCGGTTATATTCGGGTGCGGAACAACGAACCGCGCGGCACCAGGTTCGTGATAGAGTTTCCGGTGCGCGAGCAGGGCGCGCTACGCGAGTTTAAAAGGAAGGCTGCGCAGCTATGAAAAATGGAGGGGCGGTGAAGGAGTTATCATCTCAGAAAACCATCCTTGTTGTCGATGATGAGGACAAGGTTCGGGAATCGGTTAAAGAAGTGCTGACGGACGAGGGATATCGCGTACTCGATACCGCGGATGCCACTTGCGTCCTGGAAATGATCGAAGCAGAGCAACCGGGGCTTGTGCTGCTCGACATCTGGATGCCAAAAATCGATGGTATTGGGTTGCTCAAGGAGATCAAGAGCAAGAAGCCTTCAACCAATGTAGTGATGATCTCCGGGCACGGAAATATCCACACGGCGGTGACCGCAACTAAATTTGGCGCTTTCGATTTTATCGAAAAGCCGGTCTCGCTCGACGGCCTGCTACATACGGTGCAACGCGCCCTGGGCGAGCTCCCTGTGGCTCAGAGCCTGTCCGAAATCGGCCAACGTCATGGGGCCGAGGAGTCGGACTCAGTGAGTATAGCTCCGCGGATTGTCACATCCGCCGAACCGATCCGACAAAAAACTTTAAGAAAGAGCGTGGTGAGTTCGGGTCAGGGTTTGCATTCAGGTATTAAAACAGGATTGATCCTGCATCCGCTACCGCCAAATAGCGGCATCTTATTCGAGGGTATCTCGGGCGATGTCAGCGTACCCGCGCATTTAGATTATGTCGGATCAACGGGATTCGCGACCTCATTGAGCCATCGCGGTTTTACGGTTGCGACCGTAGAGCATTTTTTGGCGGTCCTCCATAGTTACGGAATTACGAATTTGCTGGTGAAAGTTCAAGGCGAAGTTCCGATCTTGGATGGATCGGCGGCGGAGTTTTGCGAACTCATCGAGGAAGCTGGGCTGCACGAGCAAGACGAAAGCTGGTCAAGAATCGTCATTGATCGTCCTTATCGGATCGGTGACGACGGAGGAGAATGGATTAGTATTGAACCAGCGAAGACGTTTTCGGTTCACTACGTTCTGAAGTATCCGAAACCGGTGGGCGTGCAGGAATACATATTCGAACATCAGAGCCCGACTTCCTTCAAAGAAGAAATTGCGCCGGCAAGGACCTTCGGTTTTTTGCGCGATATGGAGAAAATGCAAAAGCTCGGCTTGATCAACGGAGGCAAGCTTAGTAATTGTATCTTGATCGATGATGAGAAGATTGTAAACACGGACTTGCGCTTTCCGGAGGAGCTGGCGCGTCATAAAATTCTTGACATTATCGGGGATTTTTATCTGCTGGGAAGACCCATCCGCGGCAAAATCACGGCTCACATGACCGGCCATTCCGATAACATTGCATTACTGAGAGCTGTTCGATCCGGCCTGGGGCTATAACTCCTCTCGTTAAAGCGCCGACTACCAAAGTGGATCGGTATGGATTCATCTTCGCCTTATTCGAGATTGTTCACGATCAACGAAGCGAACACCCTTTTGCCCATAGTACGTCCGACGATCGAACGCATTCTGGAGATCATACGGCGCCTGCGGGCCAAGAGCGAAATAGTGATTCGCGCGGAGCAGATCGACCCGGAAACGCCCAACCTGATGCGGCGTTTACAGCAGAACGATGAGATCGCAGCCTTGATCAAGCAGATCAACGACGCTGTCAATGAGATTCAACAACATGGCTGCGTGTGCAAAGGCGTGGAACAAGGATTGCTCGATTTTCCCTGTTTATTGGGAGAAGAGATTGTCTTTCTTTGTTGGCAATACGGCGAACCTGAGATTGCCTACTGGCACAGAATTGAGGACGGCTTTGCCGGCAGACGCCCATTGTTGGACCCCACTGTCACCGGATCGAGCGGCGGCGGTCCGCTTCACTGAGCCTCTCTCCAGTTGTAGTTTCGCGTCAATCTCATTCCGGAGTTTTCTGGCCTTATGATTTCCACCGCTGAGCCGAACTTGGCCGAGCAGTCTCAGCGCATCAAGAATGAAGCGCAAACGCTCGGCTTCGAACTCGTTGGAATCTCTCCAGTGCGGGTGCCGCCGCACGAGCAGTCGTTCGCTGATTGGCTGCGGCAAAAATTTCACGGTCATCTCGATTATATGGAGCGAACCGAGCTTTTGCGGCGCGATCCAAGGCTGCTTGTCCCCTGGGCGGTGTCAATCATTTCCGTGGGAATGAACTACTACACGCCGTTTAAACGGCCAACCCCGTCAGAACGCGGGCGCGGCTGGATCTCGCGCTATGCTTGGGGTGATGATTATCATGAGATTATCCGGAACAAACTGGAAAGCCTGCTTATGTTTCTTCGTGAGATTGGCGGCGAAACGGTGAAAGGCAGGACCTTCGTCGATTCCGCCCCGATTCTGGAGCGGGACTTTGCGGGTACCGCCGGCATAGGATGGATCGGGAAAAATACTCTGCTGATTTCGCCGAACAAAGGCTCCTGGTTTTTCCTTGGTGAGCTGTTTACCAGTCTGCCCCTTGCTTATGATCAGGCCATTCGTGACCGCTGCGGTCAATGTGATCTGTGCCTAAAAGCCTGCCCAACCGGCGCCTTCATTGGACCCTATCTGTTGGATGCGCGTCGCTGCATCTCCTACCTTACGATCGAGCTCAAGGGTTTTATTCCACGTCATTTGAGACCCCTTATAGGTAATCACATTTTCGGCTGCGACATCTGTCAGGAAGTCTGTCCTTATAATGTTAAAGCGAATTCCACCGAACAACCGTCTTACTCTCCGCGCCAAGGGCTTTATGCTCCCGATTTGGTTGCGCTGCTGTCGATCGACGACGATGAATTTCGCCGCCGGTTTCGCGGCAGTCCCATTGTCCGGGCAAAGCGACGTGGATTTTTGCGCAATGTAGCCGTGGCGCTTGGCAATAATCGCGCCCCCGAAGCCGTGCCGGCGCTGACCAAGGCACTGAATGACGAAGAGCCGCTAGTTCGCGGTCATGTCGCATGGGCGCTGGGCCGGATTGGTACATCTGAAGCGCTCGCGACACTGCGGCAGAAATTGCTTTCAGAAGCTAACCCGGAGGTTAAAAGCGAGATTGAGGAGGCTCTTCGTGAGGCCGCCAGTGAACCTGTACCTGATCACTTGTAGGATGCGTTATCCATAATAACCAGCATCATTTTCAAGCAGTCTCTTCGGGTGGGCAAAGCATGATCTCGAGCGCCTTCATCAGCTCCTCCTCAATTCTCATGATCCTTCCCTGACCATCGACACAGGCGTGCTTGGTCGAGCAGGAGGCCAGCAGCGTGGCTTCAGCCTCGCGCATGATGCGGTAGGTGAATGTCAATGATGCGCGGCTGACCGAAGCTATTCGTGTCTCGATGACAATCAGATCATCGTAACGCGCTGGTCTGAGGTACCGGCATGATAGCTCCGCAACTGGAAAATGCATGCCCCGTCGCTCGATGGTCTCGTACGGAATTCCGCCTGCACGCAGAAACTCACCGCGGCCTCTTTCGAACCAGCGTAGGTAGTTGGCGTAGTAGACCACGCCCATTTGATCCGTATCGCCATAGATAACTCGATAGGTTGTCACATTTAAATTGTTCGGTTTGCTCGAACTCATGCGCTCTCACCCGTATGTTGTTTTGGAGCTTTTCTCAACGCCATGGTTCCCGACGCGCCTTGACAATTTGAAATGAAGTATGCTTTAAGTTCTACAATTTTTGCGCGATCATATTTCGGAATTGCGAGTAAAAGAGTTCGGAGGAATGAAATGAAACGAACAACTGATTTCTTGACGTTATCAACGGGCTCACTCCTGCTCGCTGCCGGTTTAATCGCGTGTTCATCTGTTCAGGAACAAACGGCCGCACCCGCGCAAAAACCGACACCGGCGCAGGCCCAACCTGTCGCCGAAGCAAAGCCGCTCGCAGAGGCAAAAGCCACAAAGGGCGAAACAAAACAAACCAAGTCCAAAGCTGTCGAAGTTGAGGGTGTCATCAGCAGCGTTGGCCAGCGAACGATTACCTTCCAAGTAGAGCGCAAGGGAAAGGTTCGCGAGGAGGTGGTTGGAGTCGATGACAAAACGAATATCGAAAAAGCCGGCAGCAGAGTCAAATTAAAAGATTTGCAGCAGAGCGATAAAGCCTTGATCAACTATGAACCCGAAGCCTATACTCCGGCAACCGCCATCAAGGTGACTGGACAAGGTAAATTACAGAAGGTCGGTGGCGACGACTAGCTGCCATAACGATTGCGGCGGTCGGCGCCGATTAAGTTTAGCTCGATACTGGTTTCGTTTCTTAAGACACGCAGACAAATGCGTTCCCCCGGTCGCTTCTTCCAAAGCTCCTGATAGAGTTGCCGCCGCGAGCGGATTTGCGTTTTCTCAACATCCAGAATGATGTCGCCCTCTTTAAGTCCCTGACGATCAGCCGGGCTCCCTTCCGTCACTCCGCCGACAACCACATGTCCGGCGAGCAAGTGGGGATAAAAACCTAACCAAGGCTTTTGACTGACCAGGGAACGTTGTTTGAACGCCTGCTCCTGATCAAGGTAATAGCGGATCGGAATGGCCAATGAGAATTTTCCAACGTCCGCAAGATTCAGGGAAACCACGCCCAACATCTCTGCTTTGAAATTTGCCAATGTACCGCCGCCGAAGCCCGGATTGACGGCTGTCACTCTCACCGTTTCATCGAGCATGTATTCCCAATGGCCGTCATACGGTTCCAGTGAAGTTACATAGCCTCCGCTCACTTTTCGTTCGTTGTTTCCGCTGCTGGCAACGATCAGGCTAGCCTGGCCAAGTGCGGCCGGTTCGGTTGCCGGTTTGAGGAAAGGCAGCCCGCGCGCAGGGATTTTTAAAAGCGCGAGTCCGCTATCGAGATCCTGTGTAACGATCTCACCCGGATACTCTTCTCCTTCGGCCACGGTGACGGTAATGGACGAAGCTCCGGTCACCACGTAATTAACCGTTAAAATGTACCCTTCCGGATCGACTATGGTTCCGGATCCGGTGCGCTCCGACCCTAGGTTCCTGGTGGACGGATGGTCTTCTGGGATCGACACGCGGATGTCTACTGTTGCGGGAATGATGGCATGGATCAAGCCGAGATGGCCGTTCAAAGTCCTGCTCCTTATGCGAGTTTACTCGCTGCTGTTACCGCGAGCATGTCGCCAGTACTATTCTGCGCGGCTTCGCGCCGGTTTAAAGGTCTCCCGTGAATTCTATTGATGATTGCGAGCTTGTCAACGGTCACTGGTGCGTCGCTAATTTGCTCGTTAGGCATACGTTGATCGTTTCAAATCTTTCAATCAGCGTGATTTCGCACTCTCTTAGAAGGGTCAAGAGAAGATAAAATAGTGAACCTCGGGGCGGGTTGGATGGCGGAAGAGGAGCGCAGTATCAATACCGTTTGACGCCGAACAGTCCTGCTAACATCAAAATAGCAGCGGCGCTGCCTTTAGCACAGCGTGTTTGATTATTGATTGAAGAGAGCCAGCGGCGGAAGTTACGGATAAATCACAGACTTTTGTATGTTTGTAATACCGGCCAACTTGACAACAGAGCAGAATCCAATATATTCAAATCGTCCGGCCAACCAGTTCTTTCGCTATGAAAATTCCCGTCGACCAGATAACTCAGTCTCCCAAAGAAGTTATGTTTTCAGAGAAGATTGAGGATTTAAATTCGTTTTTCGCGAATGAAAAGTATCGGGATTTTCACTTTCCACCCGTGCTGGACGGAAGTCTAGTTTACTACAGATCGGGGCAGGAGCTTTTTTTCCAGGGATCTTTTGGCGGCAGATTCGAAGGCTGCTGCAGCCGGTGTTTAGTTATTTATTCGTTTGACGTCGAAAAGTCATTTGACATAGTGTTAGTTCCGGACCCGGCGCGCCCCGAGCGCAAGGTTGAGGAGTTAAGGCGAGAGGAGTTAGGTTTAAGTTACTACTCAAGTGATATTATCGAACTAGCGCCATTAATCGAAGAGCAGGTTCTACTGTCCTTGCCGACCCGCCCGCTGTGTCGTGAAGATTGTCGAGGATTGTGTGGTGGTTGTGGAGTTAATCTCAATATTGAAGAGTGCGCCTGCGATCCCGCTGCGCCGTCCGACGCGCGTCTTGCGATTTTTCGGACGCTCAAGATCAATCGTTAGTTTACTGCCAATTTTCTGAACATTGGTTCTGCCGTTCGCCGGCAGGAAGGATAGGGTTAAAATGCCTGTACCAAAGAGACGAACTTCGAAACGAGTAAAAAACCAGCGGCGATCGCATGATGGCCTTACTCAGCCGCAATGGAGCACGTGTTCGCAGTGCGGCGAAACCGTCATGCCTCATCGCGCTTGCCGTGCCTGCGGCTTCTACCGCGGCCGCGCCGTTCTTAAAGTTGACGAGAGTTAGTACTTCATTCCTCTATGCCGAAAATCGCAGTCGACGCGATGGGGGGAGATCATGCCCCGGCGGTTGTTGTTGAAGGCGCGCTGCTTGCAGCCCAAGACGTCGATGCGGAATTGATTCTTGTCGGGGACAAACTCGCCGTTGAACAAGAATGTTTGCGCATCGGCGGCAAGCTCCCCCGTTTGTCAATTCTCAACGCCACACAAACGGTATCTATGGACGAATCCCCCAGCGTTGCGCTGAGGAAGAGAGATTCGTCGATGAAGGTTGCGTTCGAAATGATCAAGCGCGGCGAGGCGCAAGCCGTGGTTAGCGCCGGAAACTCGGGGGCCATGATGGCCATCGGGATGCTGGTCATCGGCACGTTACCTCAAGTCACTCGACCCGCGATTCTAGCCATTGTCCCCGGAACATCTAAGGGAACCATCATCATCGATGCCGGAGCCAATGTCGACTGCAAGCCGCGCCAGTTACTACAGTTTGGGATCATCGGCTCGGTGTATGCAGAGCGCGGGTTGGGCATCGTCAATCCCCGAGTCGGCGTGCTAAGCAACGGCGAAGAAGACAGCAAAGGGAACGAGTTGACCCGAGCGGCCAGCGAGCTTCTCGACAGCGCGCCCATAAACTATGTCGGATACGTCGAAGGCCGGGACTTTTTCAGCGGTAAGGTCGATGTCATCGTGTGCGATGGCTTTACAGGAAACGTGGCACTGAAGACCATGGAAGGGGTAGCGAGCTTTGCCAGCGAAATTCTAAAAAACGGCTTTGAGAAAAGCTGGTTGAGCCGCTTGGGCTATTTGCTGACCCGGCAGTCGCTGCGGCATGCCTATCGAAAGCTTGATTATGCCGAATACGGCGGTGCACGGTTGCTGGGATTGGATGGAGTCGCCATTGTCGCCCATGGAGGGTCAACAGCGCTAGCAATAAAAAACGCCATTCGCGTTGCCAGTGAATCAGTTTCACAGAACGTAAACGGCCACATTAGCTCGGCTTTGGAATCCATGGCTCAGGCCGCAACTGAAAACAAAACTTTGTTGACTACGATCCGGCCTTGAGCGAATCATGCGATCGGGCCAACTGCAGCGCGAAGGGAACTGAAGTGGCGATTACCGACAATGTGGCATTTCTTTTTCCCGGCCAAGGTTCCCAGTACGTCGGTATGGGCAAAGATTTGTGCGAGCACTATCCAGTTGCCGCGCAAGCTTTTCAAGAGGCCGAACAGACCCTCGGATTCTCACTCAGCCAGCTATGTTTTCACGGCCCGGAAGCCGATCTTCAACTCACTGAGAACACACAGCCGGCCGTTCTCGCTGTCTCGGTAGCCGCGCTCCGCGTTTTGCAATCGGAAACCGCGGTTAAACCGGCTTATGTGGCGGGTCATAGCCTCGGCGAATACAGCGCGCTGGTGTGCGTCGGCGCGCTCTCGTTCAGCGACGCCCTAAGAATCGTGCGCGAGCGTGGTCGTTTAATGCAGGCGGCTGTGCCGTCGGGGACGGGCGCCATGGCGGTCATCATGGGTCTCGACGCGGCAGCGGTCAGCTCTATCTGTAAACAGGCAGAGGACCGGGAAGTGGTCGCGCCTGCAAATTATAATGGCGGTGGTCAAATCGTGATCGCCGGTTCCAAGGCTGCCGTAGTCCGCGCAATGCTTCTTGCGAAGTTCGGCGGCGCAAAGCGTGTTGTCGAGCTGCCGGTTAGCGCGCCATTTCACTGTCAACTAATGAAGCCGGCGGCAGAAGGATTGAAACGTATTCTGAACGATGTGACGATTCATCCATTCACAGTCGGAGTTATCAGCAACGTAAACGCCGAGGTGAATCTTGATGCTGCCCGGATCAAGTTATTGCTAACAGAGCAAGCCATGAGACCGGTACGTTGGGAAGAGTCCGTCAAGAGATTGGAGAGTCTCGGCGTCTCTAAAATGCTTGAAGTCGGTCCTGGAAGAGTTCTAAAAGGATTGGTGAAGCGGATCAGCCCGAAAATAGAGGTGGATACGTTCGAAGCACCGCAAGATCTTGCCCGCTTAAGGAATGACATCAAATGAAATTGAACGGGCAAGTCGCTCTGGTGACAGGGGCAAGTCGCGGCATCGGTCGGGCTATCGCCGTGGCTCTCGGTCAAGCGGGAGCATACGTGGTGATTAATTACCGTGGCAATCAAGAGGCTGCTGACTCGGCGCTCGAAGAGCTTCACGGCGCCGGTGGCCACGGGGAACTTTGCCGATTCGATGTCGCAGTCGAAACTGATGTTGATGCGGCTGTCAAGAAAATCGTTGACGGACAAGGGAAAGTTGATATTCTGGTCAATAATGCCGGGGTGACCTCGGATACTCTTCTAATTCGCTCAAAGGCCCAAGATTGGGATCAGGTCATAGGGACTAATCTCAGGGGAACGGTTCTCTGTACCAAATCGGTTTGCCGTGCCATGATCCGCCAGCGTTACGGTAGGATCGTTAATCTTTCTTCGGTAGTTGGTCAGACCGGCAACGTCGGACAATCAATCTACGCGGCAACAAAGGCGGGGATCCTCGGCTTTACCAAATCAATCGCGCGGGAACTTGCGTCGCGCGGGATCACTGTGAACGCCGTTGCTCCGGGCTTTATTGAAACCGAGATGACCGCTAATTTATCGCCGCAACTTCAGGAGGAGTTTCTTCGCTCGATTCCCTTGGGCAGGTTTGGCAGGAGCGAGGAAGTGGCGCAACTGGTGGTGTTTCTCACGGGACCGGGAGCAGCCTATATTACCGGTCAAGTGATGAATGTTAATGGCGGACTTTACATGTAGCAAGAATGGCGAATAAGCAGGAGGAAAACAAAATGGCGGCATCTGTGCAGGCTAGGGTAAAAGAGATCGTGTGCGAACAATTGGGGGTAAGCGAGGAAGAGGTGGTTCCTGAAGCATCTTTCATCGAAGATCTAGGAGCGGATTCGTTGGATATTGTCGAATTAGTGATGGCTCTGGAAGAAGAGTACGAGATGGAGATTTCCGACGAGGATGCCGAGAAAATTAAGACTGTCCAGGACGTCATCTCGTATATCGATAATCATCGTTAACTGGGTCCATTCAGAAACTTCGCCGGCGAGATCATGCATCCGGAGCTGGAGCTTTGGCCATTTAGGACTCGAGCTCGCACGAGTGTACAACGACTCCTGCAACTTCGCTTTCGCTCGGAGAAGATTCCGTCTCAATTAATTTCATGATTGCCATGGGTAGTGACCACGGCGGAGTAGAACTCAAAGATTTCTTAGCCGGCGTGCTCCGTTCAAGAAATATCGATGTGCAGGACCTCGGCACACATGGCAGCGAATCGGTCGACTATCCCGATTTTGGCCGGCTGGTGTCGCAGCAAGTCTCACAAGGAGAGGCCGATCGAGGAATATTAATCTGTACCACCGGGATTGGGATGTCCATTTTAGCCAACAAATATCCCAATGTTCGGGCCGCTTTGGTGCAGGATCGTGAAACAGCGCGGACCAGTCGCGAGCACAATGACGCAAATGTTTTGGTTCTAGCCGGAGCCACCACCGAACCTGCCCTCGCCCGGGAGATTTTGGAGATCTGGATTAACACGCCTTTTGCCGGCGGCCGCCATCAACGACGTCTCGACAAGATAACTGAAATTGAGCGAGATTTAGGAACACTGAGAAATCCCAGCGGTAGCAAGAGCGAAGGATCTTGATTGATGTCTTTTCTGCAGCAAACCGACAGCGAAGTTTTTGCCTCGATCCAAAAAGAAACCAACAGGCTCGAAGGGAATTTGGAACTGATCGCGTCTGAGAACGTCGTCAGCGAAGCGGTCTTGGAAGCTCAGGGCTGCGTGATGACTAACAAGTACGCAGAAGGCTATCCAGGCAAGCGCTATTACGGCGGCTGTGAATTTGTCGATGAGGTCGAATCTCTGGCCATAGCCAGGGCCCGAGAACTTTTCGGCGCCGATCATGCAAACGTGCAGCCTCATTCCGGCAGCCAAGCTAACATGACCGTGTATCTGTCCGTGCTTAAGCCGGGCGATTGTTATCTCGGGATGAATCTTGCGCATGGTGGCCATTTATCGATGGGCAGCCCAGTCAATTTTTCCGGCATCCTGTACCGTGTTATCCCCTACGGCGTCTCAGAAAAAACTGAAACCATCGACTATGATGAAGTGGCCAAACTCGCGCGCGAACACCGGCCGAAACTGATCATTGCCGGCGCCAGCGCCTATCCACGAATCATAGACTTTGCTAAATTTCGTGAAATTGCAGATGAGGTGGGAGCGCTTTTGATGGTGGACATGGCGCATATCGCCGGGTTGGTTGCAGCGAGTGTGCATCCTAGCCCAGTCCCTTATGCCGATTTTGTAACCACCACGACTCACAAGACTCTACGAGGCCCTCGCGGAGGAATGGTCTTGTGCCGCGCCGCTCATGCCAAAACAATCGACAGCAAAGTCTTTCCCGGCATGCAAGGCGGTCCCTTGATGCACGTAATCGCTGCCAAAGCCGTGGCGCTGAAAGAGGCGCTCGATCCAGGGTTCAGGACTTATCAACAGCAAATTGTAAAGAACGCTCAAGCCCTGGCGAAATCTCTCACCGCGAACGGCTACCGCCTTACCTCAGGGGGGACCGACAATCATCTAATGCTGGTGGATCTGCGGAAATCTGAACTGACAGGCAAAGCGGCGCAGGAGACTCTCGATCGGGCGCACATCACGGTTAACCGCAACGCGGTGCCATTCGATACTCGGTCGCCGTTTATCACCAGCGGAATTCGCATCGGTACGCCCGCCGTTACGAGTCGTGGCATGAAGGAGGAGGAAATGGGCCTGATCGGCGATTTGATTGCCAGGGCGCTCGACCATGTGGGCAATGAAAACGTTTTAAGCGAGGTTGCTAAGCAGGTGGCCGCGCTGTGCAGAAATTTTCCAGTTTATCCGCACCGGCTTCCGTCAAATTGACCTGATCGGTATAGTCAATCTACATCAATCCCGCCAATCACAGGATTTACTCTGCGGTCCTGCGATAACCTATTGCCTGGTTTACATAGTGAACTAGCTGGCTGTGCTCGAAGGAACAATCGGATGAAATGCCCCTTTTGTCATGAGACCGAGAACCGCGTCATCGATTCGCGCTTGAGCAAGGATAACAATATGATCCGGCGCCGGCGCGAGTGCTCCAAGTGCTCGCGCCGATTCACCACTTATGAACGGGTCGAAGAGATGATGCCATTGGTGGTTAAAAAAGATGGTCGGCGGGAGACTTACGAGAGGATCAAAATAATCAATGGGCTTAAACGGGCCTGTGAGAAGCGGCCCGTCAGCATCAATACCATCGAAGCCATTGCCGACCGGATCGAGCGCAATCTTCAGGAACGCGGGGAAAAAGAAATATTGAGCTCAGTGATCGGCGAGGCGACGATGCGAGAACTTCACGATACCGATGAGGTGGCTTACGTTCGGTTCGCCTCAGTGTACCGCTCATTCAAAGATATTAACGAGTTCATGGTGGAGCTGGAGGAGCTTCTCAAGGAACGAAAAGAAATATCCGCGGCTCGAGTAAGCGCTTCGCGACAGAAAAGGAGTTAGCCGGTGCGGCTGCGACGCGAAGAGCAACTTGATCGGCTCTATATGCGGATGGCCTGCCGCCTTGCTGCGAAAGCCGCCGGAAGGACCAGCCCCAACCCTATGGTCGGCGCGGTGCTGCTGCGCGATGGGAAAATCATCGCATCTGGTTTTCATAGGTTTGCCGGAGGCGACCACGCCGAGATCGTTGCGCTCAAAAAGGCCGGCAACAAGGCTAAAGGAGCCACACTCTATATAAATCTCGAACCATGCAATCATTACGGTAGAACACCGCCATGCACCCGCGCTTTGATCGCTGCCGGGGTCAAGAAAGTGGTTGTCGGCATGAAGGACCCTAATCCGTTGGTATCCGGCAAAGGACTGCGCGCGCTCGCCCGGGGCGGCATCAAAGTTCGCACCGGTGTTCTCGAAGAAGAATGTCGAACACTGAATGAGGCATTTACCAAGTTCATCACTCGCGGAGTGCCGTTTGTTGCGCTCAAGCTGGCGGCGTCACTCGACGGAAAGATTGCTACCGCGAACGGAGATGCCCGTTGGATTAGCTGCGAAGAATCTCGCGCCACCGTGCATCACTTGCGCAATAGTTATGATGCGGTGCTGGTGGGAGCGGGCACTGTGATTACCGATAATCCGCAATTGACTTGCCGTATAACGGGAGGACGAGATCCCTGGAGGATCATCCTTGATGCGCGTTTACGAATTCCGCTTGATGCCGAGTTTTTGCGCCAGCGCAGCAGCGATAAAAACATCATTGTAACAAGCGATACCGTGCCCGCAGGTAAGATTCGCGGTCTAGAAAATTTAGGCGCAACGGTTTGGCGGATGCCTGCGCGCGAAGGCGCGGTGCGGTGGCTTCCGCTGCTAAGAAAACTGGCCAAAACCGGCATTGCCAGCGTGCTTATTGAAGGCGGGGCAACCACCGCTGCCAGTGCTTTGAAGGAGAAGATGGTAGACAAAATGCTGCTTTTCTACGCCCCAAAACTTCTGGGTGGTGACGGGCGCTACATGATCGACAGCTTGGGAGTCGAACATATCAAGCAATCTGTCATGCTTCAAAATCTGACAATTCAGAAATCAGGCGCCGACTTGCTGGTTTCAGGATACATCGAGACGCGCGGGGCTGGCCGACTGCGCTAAGCTGAAAGGTTCGCCTGCATCATGTTTACCGGTCTGATCGAAGATGTCGGACGCGTCGCTAGCTTAGTGCTCAATAAGCAGTCAGCGGTTTTGACTGTGGAATCAAGTTTGGCGCTTCGCGGGATCCCCTTGGGCGCTAGTATCGCCGTCAATGGCGCGTGCTTAACGGTCGTTCGAAAAGGCAAAAAGACAGTGGCATTTGACGTTTCGCCGGAGACATTGGAGCGCACCAGTTTAGCTACCGTCGAACCTGGCACACTGCTCAATCTCGAACGTTCGATGCGGCTCGAGGATCGGCTGGGCGGGCATTTGGTTACCGGGCACATAGACGGCGTCGGGAGTGTCCATTCGGTCGAAAAAAAAGGAGACTTCACGTGTTTTTCTTTCCGGCTGGCGCAACGTTTGGGATCACTGCTGGTCTCCAAGGGGTCGGTTGCCGTTGATGGAATCAGCTTGACTGTAAACCGATGCAGCGCCCGGGGGTTCAGCGTCGCGATTATCCCATTTACTTTGCAAAACACTAATTTGCGCGTCCGTAGGGTTGGTGATAAAGTCAATGTCGAAACAGATCTAATCGGCAAGTACGTTCGTCACTTCGTTAACCAACGAACTAAAATTCAGCTTTAACGCTCGACGCCATTTGTATCACCATGCCCATCTCCAGTATTGATGAAGCCCTCGAGGACCTTCGCCAGGGGCGGATGATTATTCTCGTCAATGAGGAGGCTGCAGACAGCGACGGGTTTTTTTGCGTTCCGGCCGAGAAGGTCAACGCCGACATAATCAATCAGATGCTGCACCACGGCAGAGGGGTCATTTATCTGGCACTCACCGACGAGCGAATTCGCCAGCTGGGCATTCTGCTGATTCCGCATGAGAGCAGCAACTTCTCCGGGCATCTGTTCGGAGCGGCCTTTTCCGCGCGTCTTGAAGGTGTGCCCGCGGTCTCCGCCAAGGGGCGCGCGCATACGATTCAAGTCGCTGTCGCCGATCAAGCAAAACATGCGGACTTAATCGTCCCGGGACATATCCAGCCGATCCAGGCGCGCTCCGGGGGAGTACTCGCACGCTCGGGACGAGCGGAAGCTTCGATCGACTTAGCGCGCTTATGCGGATTTACCCCTGCAGGGGTGATCTGCCACATACTCAACGATGACGGTGCTGTGGCATTGTTGCCGGATCTGGAACAGCTCGCGGAGCGGCTGGGAATAAAAGTCGTGGCCGTGACCCGGCTGATCGCTTATCGTTTACGCAATGAAAGTTTGGTGAAACGAGCCGCCGAGGAGATCTTTCCGACAATCCATGGCGGCATGTACAAGGCTATCGTTTATCGAAACGAAGTGGATGCTTCCGAGCATATGGCGCTGGTTAAGGGGGATATCAGCAACCCTGACAGCGTCCTGGTGCGTTTGCATTCGGAATGCTTGACTGGAGATGTTTTCGGCTCAGAGCGCTGCGACTGTGGCGACCAGATCCGCCAATCGCTCAGGCTCATTGATCAGGCTGGCAAAGGCGTACTCGTTTATATGCATCAAGAGGGTCGTGGCATCGGCCTCACCAACAAGATTAAAGCATATGCGTTGCAGGATCGGGGCTTTGATACGGTCGAGGCCAATCTGGAACTAGGGTTCAAAGAAGATCTCCGGGACTATGGAATCGCGGCTCAGATGCTGCGGGATCTGGGGGTGAAAAGCGTTCGCCTGTTGACCAACAACCCGCGAAAGATTTCTGGTATCGAAGAGTACGGGGTGAGGGTCAAAGAAAGAGTTCCTCTCGAAGTATCGCCACGTGACACCAATATTCATTACCTGCGCACCAAGCAAAAAAAACTCGGCCACTTGCTAACCAATCTGGAAGCGAAACCAGCCAAATCTTAACCCGACGTTTATGGCAAAAGTCATCGAAGGCACCATTGATGCGCGCGGCATGAAAATCGGCGTCATTGTCAGCCGATTCAATAATTTTATTACGGTCAAGCTTCTCGAAGGCGCATTGGAAGGTCTGAAGACTCATGGCGGCGCGGATGACGATCTGACGGTAATTCATGTGCCGGGAGCGTTTGAAATTCCCATCGTCGCGGCAAGGATGTCAGCCAGCGGAAAATTTGATGCGCTCGTGTGTCTCGGTGCCGTGATCCGAGGCGATACGCCGCATTTCGAGTATGTCTGCGATGCTGTAACTCATGGAATTAGCAAGGCTGTTTGGGAATACCGCATCCCGATCAGTTTCGGCGTCCTGACAACCGACAACGTGCAACAGGCCATGGAACGCTCCGGAGTGAAGGATGCGAACAAAGGATATGAAGCCGCTCTAACTGCCATTGAGATGGTAAACGTACTGCGCCAGCTTGCTCGATAATCGTATGGATTTCGTGGTCGAGGGGACTTGCGTCCGATCGTTAAGAATATCCACAAGATTCTTTTAGTCATGGGAACTAGGCGCAAAGGCAGGGAGTTGGCCCTTCAGGCTCTCTATCAGATTGAAATTACCGGGGATGCTTCAGCGGCAGCGGTTGATCTCTTCCTCAGTCACTTCGAAGGCAGTGCGCCGGCCAAAGAATTCGCGCGCCGTTTAGTATCCGGCGTCGTCAGCCAACGTCCCGATATCGATCGATTGATCGAGCAGTGCACGCAAAACTGGCGGCTCGTGCGCATGGCCAAAGTGGATCTGCTAATTCTCCGGATGGCGGTATACGAATTGATCTTCTGCCCGGACATTCCCCTCAATGTCAGTCTGGACGAAGCTATTGAGATGGGCAAACGGTTCGGCACCGACGATTCGGGCTCGTTTATCAACGGCGTGTTGGATCAGCTAGCGCATGCAGAGATTGCCAAAGCTCACTGAAAGCATGGAATCGCGTTACCAACCCAGAGAAATCGAAGAGAAGTGGCAGAAATTATGGGAGGAAAATAAATCCTTTCAAGCTGCTGAAGAGCAGGGAAAACCTAAGTACTACGTGCTTGAGATGTTTCCTTATCCTTCGGGCCGTATTCACATGGGCCATGTGCGCAATTATTCCATCGGTGATGTGGTTGCTCGTTACAAGCGCATGCGCGGATACAACGTGCTTCATCCCATGGGGTGGGATGCCTTCGGCCTTCCCGCGGAGAATGCTGCCATCGAACGGGGAATTCATCCCGAAAAGTGGACTCAAGAGAACATCTTGTACATGAAAGCGCAGCTCAAGCGTATGGGCCTGTCCTACGATTGGTCGCGTGAGATTGCCACTTGCCATCCCGAATATTACCGCTGGAACCAATGGATATTTCTACAGTTCTATAAACGCGGGCTGGCATACAAGAAGAGTTCTCTAGTTAATTGGTGTCCTTCCTGCGAAACGGTCCTCGCTAATGAACAGGTGATTGACGGCGTTTGTTGGCGCTGTGAATCGACAGTGACTCAAAAAGAATTGGAACAATGGTTTTTTCGCATTACCGACTACGCCGAGGAGCTATTACAAGATCTCGAACGACTACCTGGTTGGCCCGAGAAAGTTTTGCTCATGCAGCGCAATTGGATCGGCAAATCCGTCGGCGCAGAAATCATCTTTCCGCTCGTCGGGCGTGCAGAAGCGCTGAAAGTTTTCACCACTCGGCCTGACACCGTATTTGGCGCCACGTTTATCTCGCTTGCGGTTGAGCATCCTTTGGCTTTGAAGCTTTCTCAAGGGCTACCGCAAGAAGATGCTGTTCGAGAATTTACCGACACAATAAAACAGCAGAAGTCGGCGGGGCGCGGCAGTGAAGAAGGTGAAAAGCAAGGAATCTTCACCGGAGCGTACTGCACCAATCCCTTCACCGCTGAAAATATTCCAATTTATCTTGCGAACTTTGTGTTGATGGAGTACGGCACAGGCGCCGTAATGGCGGTGCCTGCCCACGATCAAAGGGATTTCGAATTCGCCCACAAATATGGATTGCCGATCCACGTTGTGATTCAACCCGCCGGCAGCGTTCTGCGCGGCGAAGATTTGACCGAAGCGTATGTTGATGAAGGCATGATGGTGAATAGCGGGCCGTTCAGCGGTTTAAGCAACATCGACGGAAAAGAAAAAATTGCCGAACATCTCGAGAAAGAGGGATGGGGTAAAAAGGCCGTTGGCTACCGGCTGCGCGATTGGGGTGTGTCGCGGCAGCGTTATTGGGGAACGCCGGTTCCGATTATCTACTGTGAGCGTTGTGGCATCGTGCCAGTGCCTGAAGATCAGCTGCCTGTTACCCTTCCCATCGATGTGCCGTTTACCGGCAAGGGCCGCTCCCCGCTTGCTGCCAGTAAAAATTTTTCTGATGTTCAGTGCCCCCAATGCGGTGTCGCCGCTCGTCGCGAAACCGACACCATGGATACTTTTGTTGATTCGTCTTGGTATTACTTACGTTACGCTTCTCCAAGGACGATTACTGCCCCCTTTGATGCTAAGCAGGCCGAGTACTGGATGGCGGTGGATCAATATATCGGCGGTGTCGAGCATGCCGTGCTGCACCTGCTCTATGCTCGGTTCTTTACCAAAGCTCTGAGGGATGTTGGGCTTGCCAAAATAGATGAGCCTTTTACCAATCTTCTTACCCAAGGAATGGTTTGTAAAGAAACCTATCGCTGCCTGGAGCATAATTGGCTCCTGCCGACCGAACTTGCCGGTTCCGAAAAGGATGGATGGCGCTGCCCTCATTGCACACGGCCGGTCGAAAAGGGCCGCGTTGAAAAAATGTCCAAGTCGAAGAAGAACATCGTCGATCCGGAAGAACTTGTCGCAGCGTATGGCGCCGACACGGCTCGGCTATTCACCTTGTTTGCGGCTCCTCCCGAGAAGGATCTTGAATGGAGCGATCAAGGAGTAGAGGGGGCGTCTCGGTTTCTAAGTCGGCTGTGGCGCTTTGTTTCACAGCATCGAGAAATGCTGCTTGTTGACGATGCCGATTTGGGACAGCTCAACGGAGCCGCTGAGCTCCGTGACCTCCGTCGCATGATCCACCGGACGATCAAGAAGGTCACGGATGATATCGATGGAAGATTTCACTTCAATACCGCGATTGCGGCTATTATGGAGCTCTTTAACGCGCTCAGTATTGCCGCAAGCCGGGACGGAGGACGCTTGGCCGTGCCGGTGATCCGGACCGGCATGGAAACGATCATCCAGCTTCTCTATCCATTCGTGCCGCACTTGATGAGCGAACTCTGGCAAAACATCAACAAAAGCCAGCCACTGGATCAAATACCCTGGCCGGAGTATTCACCGGAGGCGCTCGAAGACGAGCAACTTCTTATCGTCTTGCAAGTCAACGGCAAAGTGCGCGGGAAAATGACCGTCCCTGCCGATATCCAGAGAGATCAAGTTGAGACTGACGCTCTGGCAGAGCCAAGGGTTAAAGCTTTTATCGGCGGGAAAAAGGTCCAGCGGATCGTTTACGTACCGCGGAGGCTGGTCAACATTGTCTTGGAGGGATGAGGCTTGAAAAATACTCTGCGGCAAACAATGGAACGGACAAGTGCGTTAACCACCCTCGGTTACCTCTGTGCCGCTCTGTTAATGGCTGGCTGCGGCTATTCATTTGCCGGACGAAGCGAGGCTTTTCCGAACGACATCCGGACGGTTTACATTGAACCGTTCATCAATCAAACGCGCAATGTCGGTCTGGAGAAAGAACTAACCTCGGCGCTGCGTAGCGAATTTTACCGGCGCGGGCAACTCCGTGTGGTTGATACGCTTGATCAAGCCGACGGGATTGTTGCGGGAGTCGTGCGCTCGTTTGACAGCCATGTCGCTTCGGTTAACCGCTACGACGAAGTGCTTCAGTATGAAACGGCCATGGTTGTCGATGCATCGCTGCGTCGTCGAGAGCCAAATGAAATTATCTGGCGAACCCAGGGCACGCGCCTGACGGATCTCTCTGGCGGCTCCAGGGCCGCGGTAGTGACCAGCTCCTCGGAATTCAAAACCAGGACGTTGGATGCGTCGGACGTTCGTCGGCTGACTGATATCCAACTGACCGAGACAGAAAACCGCGCGGTGCGGGGACAGCTAGTCGAGCGTTTTGCGCGAGAGCTGCATCAAAGATTGATGGAGATGTTCTAACGCCGACACTCCCGTGGCTGCAATGACGGATAGCGAGATACGCTTGCTATGCAGAAGGGGATGTGCGAGCGGCCGCCCGTGCCAAGCGGGAAAGCCAGCGTGATGCGGTATTTCGATTGATGATTCCCTTGCTCACCGCCTTACCTAGTGCCTTATTGACAGCTTTGATATCAGCGCCGTGGGAATCGGGTGTTTGAGTTGAGACTGCTTGGCGCGCTTTTTTGATCAAGGTCCTCACCTTGGATCTCGTCTCCTGGTTCCTTGCCTTTCGTTTCAGACTTTGCCTGTGTCTTTTAATTACCGACGGATGAACTGCCAAAGCTAGCCTCCTAAATAATGTTTCCATTTACCTACCATCTTGGGTTAGCGGAGTCAATTTGAACGAGGAAGCCGGGAAGTTAACGCGGGCCGCCGGAGTGGTAGGCTTTTTTACCTTGCTCAGCCGAGTCTCGGGTTTGTTTCGCGATGTTGTTATCGGGTTTCTCTTCGGCGCGCACGGTGCCGCCGATGCCTACTTCGTCGCCTTTAGAATCCCCAATCTTTTGCGGCGGCTTACAGCGGAAGGCGCTTTGACCGTCGCCTTTATACCGGTCTTTACCAACTACTTGGCCAAAGAAGGAAAGGCCGAGGCGATTAAAGTTACTCAAATTGTATTTACCTTTTTAGCTATATTTCTCGCTTTGATTACATTGTCGGGGATCGTTTTTGCCCGCCCTCTTACTCAGTTCTTCGCTCCTGGATTTGTCCAGGAGCCTGAGAAATTTGAAATGGCGGTATCGCTGACCCGTTGGATGTTTCCCTATATCTTTTTCGTTAGTCTCGTTGCTTTGGCCATGGGAGTACTCAACGCACTACGCCATTTCATGGCGCCAGCGATGTCGCCCGTTCTATTCAACCTCTGCAATATCGTCTGCGCAATTCTGTTTTACCCGTTGCTGGATGAGCCGATCCTTGGGCTCGCGTTCGGAGTTCTCATCGGTGGAGCGGCGCAGCTTTTATTTCAGATACCTTATTTGCTGAAACAAGGTATCCGTTTGCGGTTTAATTTTGATTTAAAACACCCGGGGTTGGGTCGCCTGTTGTATCTGATGGGACCAGCGGCATTCGGTGCGGCGGTATATCAAATCAACGTTCTGGTCAGCACTATTCTGGCTTCCTTTCTGCCGAGCGGAAGCGTTTCTTATCTGTATTATGCAGACCGATTTTTAGAGTTTCCGGTGGGAATTTTTGCTATAGCCCTGGGCACGGCAGCCCTGCCCAGCTTTTCCACATTGGTGGTTACGGGTAACGTCAAAGAGCTTCGCGCGACGCTGGCGTACGCGCTCAGAATCGTTAATTTCATTTGTTTACCCGCGACAGCCGGCTTAGCTGTCCTGGCGGTTCCGCTATTCGCTATCTTTTTTCAACGAGGCGCGTTCGATTCGACCGCCACCCTGAACTCGGCTCAAGCCCTTATTTTTTTTTCATTCGGGCTCTGGAGTATCTCAGGAACGAAATTAGTCGCGCCAGTGTTCTATGCAATGGAAGACACTAAAACCCCGGTATTTGTTGGAATCATAGCGTTTGTCATAAACTTCGTTGCCAGTCTTGCGCTGATGGGTGCGATCAATGTCGATGGCAATTCCGCCGGCGTGATAACCCGGATGATCGCTTCGGCATCAGTTAGCATCGGTTTAGTTTCGTTGGGTCACGGCGGACTTGCGTTAGCGACGACGATTTCTTCCTTATGCAACTTCTTTATCTTGCTGCTTATCCTGCATAGGCGCCTGGAAGGAATTCCTCTACGAGAGGTGTCCCAGTCCTTTCTGCGGAATCTCATCAGTACCTTGCTTATGGCGACACCGCTTTTTTGGCTCGCTGGTAAAGTTGACTGGACAGGGACCGGAATCGCCGTGTATTCGAAAGCGTTGATTTTGGCTTGCTTGATTTGTCTCGGAATATCATTGTATCTCGGGCTCAGCTATCTGCTTAGGAGTACTGAATTGCAGATTTTAGATCAATTCCGGCGCTCGGCGCAGTCGCGCCTGCGCCGAGGCTGATTCGTAAACATCGACCGAACTAAGGGAAAGACTGCTGTCAAACCAGGCATTCTGCTAGGATAGGCGATCTTTCGCCGGTACAAGCCGGTTCTCGTTCGGTTATCAACAGCTTATGCACAAGAACTGTGGCCAACATCAGTCCTCCGATCAAAATTCGCGGTCATAACGGATGGCAGGCTCGTGTGGCGATTGGCTATTGCCTAAACACAAAGACAACTTTTTGGTTGACGGATCTCCGGCACAAGATCTCCTCTGCTTTGAACGAGCTTGGCCAGCGTAGGACGAGCGAGTGAAATGTTGCGCGCAGCAATCCGTGCTGAAAGTCGCTCTTCTGTAATATTTATTATAGTGGCGCGCGCCTCCCGAAGAGTTCAAAAGCCTTGCATCCACGACTGAGTTATGTAATAAAATTTACTTAGTTAAACGTTTTTGTAGATGTGTGACGGGAAAGGAGGTGAACTAATGATCGGTAAGAAAATTGTTCTAATGTCAGGGATATCCCTCTTTACTTTGACTCTCGCAATTGCAGGCTGCGGCAAGAAAGAAGAGCCGGCTCCCCCGCCGCCTCCGCCTCCACCAGCTGCAGAGCCAGCACCGGCGCCAGCTCCGGCAGAACCGGCACCAGCAACGCCGACACCGGGTGGCGATGCAGGCGCTCCAGTCACTAGTGAAAAAGCTCCTGCAACGAAGGACGAGGCGAAAACCAAGTAAGGTTCTAACCCTCAGGTTATTTGCCAACCAAAAAGGGGAAGGGTAAACATCCTTCCCCTTTTTGTAATTTGCGCCGTGGAAGGCCCGTGGTATCGGATAGTTATTTAACTTTTACGGAGCATCTTGAAGAGCTTCGTTGGTGCTTACTAAGGGCGTTGGCTGCGGTTATTGTCGCTTCACTGGCCTGCTATTTTTTCGCAGATGCGATCTTTGCGTTTATGGTGGATCCGCTCAAGCAAATTCTGCCTCCCGGGCAAAATCTAATTGGTACTACCGTCACCGAAGCCTTTTTCACTGAAATAAAAGTCTCGTTTTTAGCGGGCGTGCTTTTTTCCTCTCCTTTCGTTTTTTACGAAGTCTGGCGTTTCATCAGACCGGGCCTGATCGGCAACGAGAGCAGATTAGTCATCCCGTTTGTTCTGTGTGCGACTCTATTCTTTCTCGGCGGCGCGTATTTCTGCTACCGAATTGTCCTTCCGGTGGCGTTTTCCTATTTTATCGAACAGTACGGCACTTTGGGAGTTACGCCGGCAATCCGCCTAGGCGAGTACTTCACTTTTTTTTTTCGTATGGTGCTGGCCTTCGGAATCACCTTCGAGTTGCCGATCATCACATTTGTTCTCGTCCGGTTGGGAGTTTGGGATCACCGCTTCATGCGACGGTCCTTTCGTTATGCGGTTATTGTGATATTCATACTGGCTGCGTTTTTAACACCGACGCCGGATATCATTAATCAATTGTTGTTAGCCGTACCAATGCTGCTGCTATACATTCTTAGTATAGGTGTCGCGTATATCTGGCGTAAATCTGAGTGAGCTTGGTTTATTCAGTCATAGGGACGAGGAGGATTGATGGTCGCATTTGTTATCGCCGTAAGCTTTTTGTCGCTGGTATTCGCTATCTATCTAGCGCGTTGGGTGCTGGCGCGCGACACCGGTACCCCGAAGATGCGCGAGATATCCGACGCCATCAAGGAAGGCGCTGAAGCTTTTCTCTCACGGCAGAATCGCACGATTATATTGATGTCTGCTGTTTTGGCCGCGGTGATCTTTTTTCTGTACGCATATGTTCGCGTGCCCAGTCCGGCAGATCCGGTCGCGCCGGTACAAATGGCATTTTGGACCACTTTTTCTTTCGTTCTCGGGGCCCTTTGTTCGGTGATTGCCGGTTATATTGGCATGTGGGTGTCAATTCGCGCGAATATCCGAACCGCTTCGGCGGTTCGCAGTAGTCTCAACGAAGGCCTGCGCATCGCAATGCGCGGCGGCGCTGTGTCAGGCTTATTTGTCGTTGCTATGAGTCTGCTCGGTGTCGGCGGCCTCTACGCGCTGCTCGAGTTCCTTGGGCACGACCCGCAGAAGATTCCTTTCACGATTGTCGGATACGGCTTTGGCGCATCGTTTGTCGCGCTTTTTGCTCAGCTCGGCGGGGGCATTTACACCAAAGCAGCGGATGTCGGCGCGGATTTGGTCGGCAAAGTAGAAGCCGGCATCCCTGAGGACGATCCGCGTAACCCGGCCGTTATCGCGGACCTGGTTGGCGACAATGTCGGGGACTGCGCCGGCCGTGGTGCTGATTTGTTCGAATCCACCGCGGCGGAGAATATCGGCGCGATGATCCTTGGAGTGGGCCTCTATCCCTACTTCGGCATCAAAGGAATCGTTTTTCCGTTGGTGGCGCGCGCACTTGGTCTCCTCGCCTCAATCGTCGGTATCATGATCGTTAAAACAGATGAGAACGGCGACCCGATGCACGCTTTGAACCGGGGATATTACGTAACCAGCGGGTTGGCGATGGTTGGCTTTTTCATTTGCGCTCAATGGCTTCTAGCTGTCGATCCAACGAAGTATCCAGAAGCCCAGTCCGCGTGGTTTTACTTTTTTCTCTGCGGCGTCATCGGCATTCTCATGGCGCAAGCTTTCGTCTATATAACGCAGTACTATACTGAATATAAATATCGCCCGGTGAGAGAAATCGCCGAGGCGTCTCAAACCGGACCGGCAACAAACATTATCGCGGGAATCGCGGTTGGCTTTGAGTGTGTAGCGGCGCCGGTAGTCGTCATTTCGGTAGCGATTATTGCGTCCTACTATTTGGGGCTGAATAGCGGGATTAAAAATGCGGGCCTTTTCGGCACCGCGGTTGCCACCATGGGTATGCTTGGAACGGCGGCGTATATTCTTGCAATGGACACCTTCGGTCCAATCACCGATAACGCGGGCGGTATCGTCGAAATGAGCGGCCAGCTGGAGGAGGTTCGCCGCAAAACCGACAGGCTCGACGCCGTAGGAAATACCACGAAGGCGTTGACCAAGGGTTATGCTATAGGATCAGC